>JAVVZC010000099.1:0-5058 GCA_036650755.1 Oscillospiraceae bacterium | reverse complement strand
AGAACCTTGGTTCCGAAATGCTTGCGGGTTTCCGCGACGACGACGCCGGAAAGACCAAGCAGCGCGACAAGGTTTGGAATTGCCATAAGTCCGTTAAGGGTGTCCGCGATTGCCCAAGCAAGGCTCAGCTTGATTGTGGCGCCCACAACAACGAACAGCACGAAAAGAATGCGGTAGGGGACGATTGCCTTTGTGCCCATAAGGTATTCCGCACAGCGGCTGCCGTAAAGCCCCCAGCTGAAAATTGTGGAGCTGGCAAAAAGCGTGATGCCGATGGTGATGATAACGCTTGCCGTTTTGCCGCCAAAAACGCCGGTGAAGGCGGAGATTGTAAGCTCCGCGCCCGCTTCCTGACCATAGGGGATGACAGCGCCGCTCATTAAAACGGTGAGCGCGGTGAGGGTGCAGATGACGATGGTGTCAACAAAAACCTCGAAGATGCCGAAAAGTCCCTGCTTTACGGGGTCGGTTTCGCTGGTTGCCGCGTGGGCGATTGGAGCGGAACCAAGACCCGCTTCGTTTGAAAAAACGCCACGTCCCACGCCACGCTTCATGGCTTCCATGATGCCGATGCCCACAGCGCCGCCCATAACAGCGGAGGGATTGAAGGCGCCAACGAAGATGGATTTCATTACAGGACCGATGTTTTGGATGTTTGCAAAAACAACGATGAGAGCGCCGATTATGTAGATAAGGCTCATGATGGGAACCAGTTTTTCGGTTACGGAGCCGATGCGCTTAAGTCCGCCGATGATAACAAGCGCCGTAAGGCTTGCAATTACAAGACCCACGATAAGGCGGATGTTCTTTTCGACCTCGGGCGTTGCGGCGGCTGTAAACTGACCGAAAAGCGAGACAACGGAGCCGGCAATGGTGTTAACTTGGGTCATGTTGCCGATGCCGAAGGCTGCGATGCCGCCAAAAATTGCGAAGATAACGGCAAGCCACTTCCAATTTTTTCCCAGACCGTTTGTAATGTAATACATGGGCCCCCCGACCCAGTCGCCTTTTTCGTTCCGCTCACGGAACTTGACGGCGAGAACAACCTCGGAATATTTTGTGACCATGCCCACCAGCGCGGAGACCCACATCCAAAAAACCGCGCCGGGTCCGCCCAAGGCGATTGCGCCTGCAACGCCTGCAATGTTGCCGGTGCCCACTGTTGCGGCAAGGGCTGTTGTCATTGCTTGGAAGGGGCTGACTGCGCCCTTTTCAGCCGGGGTTTTGTGGAAAATTTTGCCGATGGTGTTTTTCATTGCGTAGCCGAATTTTCGGAATTGCAGAAATCCCAAACGGAAGCTTAGAAAAAGACCTGTGCCGACGATTAGTATCATCATGGGGATGCCCCAGACAACACCGTTGACGGCGGAGTTGATGTTGGAAATAAAATCTGTTAAGCCTTGCATAAAGTATAATCCTCCCATATAATTTTGCAATAGCACGTCAATTTTTAAATAATATCATAAATTCCCTCACATTTCAAGGAAATTCACTGTTATATGTTAATTCAGCAAACAACTAAACCATTTGCCAAAAGGGAAAAACTGTGCTAAAATCTGTGGCGTATCGGAACTTTCAAATTTGCTCAACGTCTTAATCAAAGCTCTTTGTAAAACTATGCAAACATGATGGAATTAACATTTATAATAACAATCGCAGCAGAAGCTTATTTTTGAAAGGACAAAAACTATGAAAAGAACAATATCAATTTTACTTGTGGTTTGCCTGCTTATGGGCATTGGCTCCGCATTTGCCATGAACGAGGGCGACGCCCGAGCTGTTTTCGGCGCGGACATCACAGCCGATCAAAAAGCGGCGGTTTACAAAGCCTTTGGCGTTGAGCCGGGCAAGACCACCGAGCTGACAGTCACAAACGCCGAGGAACGCCAATACCTTGACGGCTTGGTGGACACGGCGCTCATCGGCTCCCGCTCCATCTCCTGCGCCTACATCGAAATTTTGGCGGCGGGGAAGGGGCTGGACGTCTCCACCTCAAACATCAGCTGGTGCAAGAAGGAAATGTACGTAAACGCCCTTGTAACCGCCGGCATCACGGACGCAAAGCTGATTGTTACAAGCCCTGTGGCGGGAATTTCCGGAACCGCCGCCCTTACCGGCATCTACAAAGCCTATGAGGACATCACGGGCACAAAGCTTGACGAAACGGCAAAGCTTGCAGGCACTCAGGAGCTTGTGGTCACAGCCGAGCTTGCGGACGAAATCGGCAGTGCAGACGCTGTTGCAATCGTTAATGAGCTGAAGCTAATCCTCAGCGAAACCGTCAACATGAACGACGACCAACTGAAAAAGGAAATCCAAAAAATCGCGGACGCCTACAACATCTCCGTCAGCGAGGGTCAAATGGATCAGCTTGTAAAGCTTTGCCGCTCACTGGAAAAGCTGAACCCGGACGAATTAAAGGCAAAGGTTGAGGGCATCCAAAAAACCATCTCAAAGCTTGCGGGAGCAAAGGAAACCGTTGCAAATGTGGTGGAGTCCGTGAAAAACTTCTTCGTCAGCGTGGGGAATTTCTTTGCAAATGTTTTTGCCAGCTTTGGCAAATAGAGCATAATTTCTTTAATAAGGTGACGCGCATTTCGGGCTTTCGAGATGCGCGTCCCTGCCTTATTTGCAAGGGCGGCATTCCCCAAAGCAGGTTAACCGCCGGAAGCTTGCGCAAAACGGCTTGCAGTCCAAGCAAGCACCCTTGGGAATAATCCAATAGTTCCATTGACAATCCACCCTGCTGCCCCTATAATTAGCAAAGCCGGGAAAGAAATTTTGGGGATGTGAAATCATGGAGATTACAGAGCAAATCTTCTACATTTTGGAGCTTATCGGCACTCTTGCCTTTGCGGTTTCCGGGGCGATGATTGCAATTGAACGGCGGCTTGACCTTTTTGGCGTGGTTTTTTTGGGCGTTATCACAGCCTGCGGCGGCGGCATAATTCGCGACATCCTTATCGGCGCTTTCCCGCCCGCCATGTTTCTAAACAAAGAATATGTGCTCATCGCCTGCCTTGTTTCCATCATCGTTTTCTTCATCGCCTACTTTGCGCGGCGCACCTATTTTTCAAAGGTGAAGCGCATTGACTTCGTAAACAACATCTTCGACGCCGTGGGGCTTGGCGCCTTCGCGGTTACGGGCACCCGAATTGGCATTGCCTCCGGCTTTGGGGACAACGCCTTTATGTGCATCTTTTTGGGGCTGTTAACCGGCATCGGCGGCGGTTTGCTCCGTGACATGATGAGCCGAAGCGTGCCCCTTGTTTTGCGCAAGCGCATCTATGCCGTTGCGGCGATTGTGGGCGGCGGGCTTTATTATCTGCTTTATCTGCTGGAGCTTGGCAACGAAATTGCCATTTTCGCCGGCGTTGGAGTGACCTGCGCAATTCGAATTTTGGCAACCATTTTCCGCTGGGATTTGCCGGTTGCCGTCCCTCTCCCCGAAACGGTAGAGGGCGAATTTTCCGATAAAAAATAAAAACACGGGTTAACCCGGGAGGCACGAAGCTTGATTAAAATAGCAAACATGAACATTCCCATCAGCGACAGCGAGGACGATATCAAACAAAAAGCCGCAAAAAAATTGGGGCTTTCAATGGGGGACATCAAGGATTTTGCCCTTGCAAAGCTTTCCGTTGACGCGCGGAAAAAAAGCGACGTTCACTACGTTTGCGCCCTCAGCTTAAGCTGCGAAAACGAGGAGAGCCTTGTTCTCAAGGCGGCTGACAAAAACGTGAGCCTCTTTGTGCCCGACAAATATTCTCTGCCCGCCGTCACCAGAAAAAGCAGCCTTCGCCCCGTGGTTGTGGGCATGGGACCGGCAGGGCTTTTCGCCGCGCTTCAGCTTGCGCGAATGGGGCTTGCTCCCATAATTTTGGAGCGGGGCAGAAGCGTTTCGGAGCGGACAGAGGACGTGGAGCGTTTTTGGGAAACCGCGGAGCTTTCCCAAAGCTCAAACGTCCAATTCGGTGAGGGCGGCGCGGGCACTTTTTCCGACGGCAAGCTCTCAACAGGCACAAATGACCCCCGAATTTCCCATGTTTTCAGCGACTTTGTCGCCCACGGCGCACCCTCCGACATTCTGTGGTCAAACAAGCCCCACATCGGCACGGATTTGCTTCGTGACGTGGTTGTCAGCATCCGCCGTGAGCTTATTTCCTTGGGCTGTGACATCCGCTTTGAAAACACCCTGACAGGGCTTACAATTCATGACAAAAAGCTGACAGCCTTGAAGGTTTCAAGCAAAACCGAAAACTATGAGCTCCCCTGCGACGCTCTTGTGCTTGCGCCCGGTCATTCGGCGCGGGACACCTTCAAAATGCTGTTTGAGGCGGGACTGCCAATGGAGCAAAAGCCCTTTGCCGTGGGCGTTCGCATCGAGCACAGGCAGGAGATAATTTCCGCAACCCAGTACGGCGCCTTTGCCGAAAAGCTTCCCCCGGCGGACTACAAGCTTGCCTGCCATCTGCCAAACGGCAGGAGCGCTTTTTCCTTCTGCGTCTGCCCCGGCGGTCGTGTAATCGCCGCCGCTTCGGAGCCGAACCGCCTTGTAATAAACGGCATGAGCCTTCGCGCCCGGAACGAGGAAAACATAAACGGCGGATTTTTGGTGGGCGTTGGCCCTGGGGATTTTGAGGGCGACCACCCCCTTGCCGGCTTGGAATTTCAAGCCGAGTGGGAAAAACGCGCCTTCTCACGGGGCGGCAGTAACTATTGCGCCCCTGTGCAAACCGTGGGCGATTTCCTTAAAGGCACAGCCTCCACCGCAATGAGCACCGTCACCCCAAGCTACAAACCCGGCGTCAGACCCGGGGATTTGCGCCGCTGCCTTCCAAAATACATCACCGACACTCTTGCCGGCGCACTGCCCGCCTTTGAGCGCTCCCTTCACGGCTTTTCGGACAAGTCCGCCGTTTTGACGGGGGTTGAAACTCGCTCCTCCTCGCCTGTTCGCATCCTTCGGGGCGAAAATTTCCAGTCACCCATTGAGGGGATTTACCCCTGCGGTGAGGGCGCGGGCTATGCCGGCGGCATCACCTCCGCCGCTGTGGA
>JAVVZC010000098.1:0-5059 GCA_036650755.1 Oscillospiraceae bacterium | reverse complement strand
GGTCAAGCAAAGAACTCCTTCATTTCCCCTATGAACGCCTCCGGCAACTCCACCGGGGCTAGGTGCTCGGCTTCCGGGATGCTCACTATTTTCACCGCCGCCTTGGCGTGCTCCGCGAAGTATTCCGGGACGCTTTTGGGCTGCAGCCCCTCCTCGGGGTGAAAATACAGCAGGGGCACCGTGATTTTTTCCACCGCCGGGCGGTTATCGCAGAGCGCCATGGAGAAAAACAGGCTTTTCAGCACCTGTGGGTTGTTTCCGTTTAAAAACCCCGCGCCCACAAGAGCGCTCATTTGCTCGGGAATTAGCAGTAGCTGGGGCGACATCAGTTGGAAAAACCGCAGAATAAACTTGTCAAAATTGCCGTTCATGTCCTCGGTATCGTGGCAAAGAGTTTCTATTGTATAGGGCGTTTTGCTGAAGCTTTCGTCCCAAGTTTCGTCGTTTATCATCTTGGGCGTCATGTCAATCAGCGCCAGCTTTGCGATGTTTTCACAGCCGAATTGACCGATGTAATTTAAAATGACGGAGACGCCCATGGAATGCCCCACCAAAATTACGTCCTTTAGATTTAGATATTCCAAAAGCTCCCGCAGGTCTTGGGCAAGCTTTTTCATGGTCAGCCCGTCCCGAAGCTCATGCTCCGAACCGCCGTGACCGCGCAAATCCACGCTGATACAGCGATATTTGTCCCGCAGTCCGGCGACAATGGGCTTGAAAAACCGTCCGCAGCAGCTCCAACCGTGGATAAAAACCACCGGGCGTCCCTCGCCCACCTCCTCGTAATAGAGCTTCACGTTGTCGGGGAGCAGCGGGTTCGCGCCGCAGCTAAGAAAATAACTCAAAACGGCTACACTTCCTTTCATATTTTTGGGGAAGGCGATTTTCTTGGCGGAATTTGTTGATTTAAACGAAAATTTATGCTACATTAGCAGGTGTATGCAACTAAACGACTATTGAGCTTGAGCGCCTACTTTTCCCAGCCGGCGATAAACCCGGGGTCGGCGAAGGGTCGGCAGATTGCCACGGCGGCAATTTTGCCCTCGTTCAGCACATGCTCGATTTGCTGGGGAGTTCTGTAGCCGCCCACGCTGATAACCGCCGCCTGAACCTTTTCGGCGATTTTCAAGCCGCCCTCGGTGAAGCTTCCCTCCATTGCGCCCTCCACAACGGGCTGATAGGGGCGAGTTGCCTTGGTCAGCGCAAGCCCACAGCTAACCTCGATTGCGTCAATGCCCCGCTTTGAAAGCTCCTCACAAACCCAAGTGCTTTCCTCGGCGCTAAGACCGTTTTCGGGCAGCATGTCGTGGTAGTTTATTTTAATCATCACCGGATATTCGCTGCCCACCTGACGGCGAATTTCGTCGTATACTTCAAAAACAGCCCGTGCTCGGTTTTCGATTGAGCCGCCGTATTCGTCCTCACGCCGGTTGTAATGGGGGCTCAAAAACTGGCTCAGCAGATAGCCGTGAGCGGCGTGCATCTGCACTCCGTCCGCGCCCGCCTCCTTGCAAATTTTTGCGGCGGAGCCAAAGTCACGCACCACTCGGGCGATTTGCTCCTTGGTCATGGCAACGGACTCCATGCCTGTGGGCGCAACAATTACGGAGGGCGCCCAAGGGTCGTCACCCTCATCAACCACCATGGTGTTTGCGCCGCACTGCCCCAGCTGAACCACGATTTTTCCGCCGTTTTCATGGACAGCGTCCGCAATCTCGCGGAATTTTCCGCTAAAGCTCTCGTGATCTATTCTGGGCATAAAGGGCATCGCGCAGGAATTTACGCCCACGCCCATCATGCCCGTTATGATAAGCCCCACATTATTTTGTGCAAGGGCGACGCAGTTTTCCTTTTCGGAGGGAAGCAAAACCCCCTCCTCACCCACTTTATTTGTCAGTGTGGCGCTGCGGATAATCCGGTTTTTGATTTCAAGCTTTCCCAATTGCACCGGCTCAAAAATTTTCTTCATTTACTTATTCCCCTTCCGCGTTAAACGCGATATACTAGAACTTGCGCAACATTATTTTTGTTGCTTTTTTCCAATGTTTCTTATAATTAAGTATAGTTTCTCCCCCCGGATTTGTCAAATATGATTATGGAGGATTATTCCAAATGTACAGTGATCGAATTTTACTGCCCCAAGGCGAAACACTTCTAATGACGGCGGAGGACGCCGCCGCCCAATTTTCCTCGGGCATGACCATCGCCCTTGGCGGCTTTAGCACCGGCATTCCAAAAGCCATCCCCATTTCCATGGCGCGGCGGAAGGATTTGTCCGACATAAGCCTCATTTGCGCCGCCGCACGGGGCGCCGATGAGTTTTCCGAAGTTGCAAAATCCGGCGTGGTTTCCCGCTTTAACGGCTTCCAATTCGTCAGCGAAATGCGCAAAAGCATCGATCGGGGCGAAATTATCTACTCCGATTTTCACTTGGGTCAGCTTGCCACAAAGGTTCGGGGCGGCGTTTTGGGAAAAATCGACTTTGCCGTCATCGAATGCTGCAAAATCAACGCCGACGGCTCCCTTGTGCCCAGCATTGCCGCCGGAATTTCAGACGCTCTTGTGGAGCAGGCGGAAAATATTCTTATCGAAATTAACCTTAGCTGCCCCCTTGCGCTTGAGGGCTTCCACGACTTTTGCCCCGGCTCACTTGCGCCCATCAGCTCCGTTACTGAGCGGCTTGGCAAAAGCTACATCCCCTGTCCCCCCTCAAAAATCCGGGGCATTGTCATCACCGAATTGTCCGAGGAGAACATCCGCTTTCGTGACACAACGCCGCTTTACGACAGCATCGCCGAAAACGTCCTCCGCCTTGTAAAGAGCGAAATTGCAAGCGGGCATATCCCCGAAAACTTTGTTTTCCAATCCGGCGTGGGCGGCGTTGCAAACGCCATGCTGGAGGGCTTTGGCAAGGGCGGCTTCAAAAACCTGCGCATGTACTCCGAAATTTTGGCGAACACCGCCTTTGGCTTCATAAAGTCCGGCATGATTTGCGAGGCGTCCACCACCACCATGGACCTGTCCTTGGAGGCGCTGGGTGAGTTTTACCGTAATATTGATTTTTACAAGCCCCGCATCGTCATTCGCCCACTGGAAATTTCAAACGGGCTTGCCCAAATCCAATCCATCGTTGACCTTGCCATCAACACCGCCGTGGAGACGGACATCTATGGCAACGTGAACTCCACAAATTCCTTGGGCTCCCACATGCTCTACGGCATCGGCGGCTCAAACGACTTTGCCCGCAACTCAAAAATCGGCATTTTCATCACTCCCTCCACCGCAAAGGACGGAAAAGTATCCTGTATCGTACCAATGGTATCCCATGTGGATAGCACGGAGCACGATGTGGACGTTATCGTCACCGAATTCGGCTTTGCCGACCTGCGGGGCAAGTCGCCCAAGGAGCGTGCCTCCCTCATCATCGAAAACTGCGCCCACCCGGATTTCCGCGACGGGCTCTATGATTATTACGAGGGCGCGCTGGACGTTTGCGGCCCCTGCCAAACTCCCCACGACCTTACAAAAGCCCTTTCTTGGCATCGTCGTTTCCTTGAAACCGGCAGTATGCGGGAGCAAAACTAGCTTACACTTATTTTCACACATAAACTTACGGAGGAAACAAAATGCAAACAGACAGAATTTTATCGTCCCGACTTCAGGCTCGCGTAACAAGCGTGGAGGAAGCCGCCGCGATGATAAAAACGGGCATGATTTTAGGCTTCAGCGGCTTTGGAACGGGCTACCCCAAGGCAATTCCCAGCTTTTTGGCGGAGCACAAAAATGCCATTGACTTGAGCGTAATTTCCGGTGCCTCCCGAGGCGAAGCCTGCATGGGCTGCCTTGCTCGCTCCGGCGTCCTAAAAATGCACAGCGCCTTCCAATTTAACGCCGACACCCGTGACGCAATCAACGCCGGCGACGTCGCCTTTGCCGATTACCATTTGGGTCAGCTCTCCCGAAAAGTCCGCGAGGGCTTCTATGGAAAAATCGACTTTGCGGTCATTGAATGCTGCAAAATCAGGGAGGACGGCTCCATTGTTCCCACACTTTCCGCCGGAATTACCGACGTTTTATTAGACTGCGCCGACAAAATCATTCTGGAAATCAACGAAAATGTCCCCGCCGAAATTGAGGGCTTCCACGATTTTGGAAATGTCAGCGGCAAAAAAATCCTTGACCCGTCGGACAGAGTCGGCGAAACTTTTTTGCGCTGTGACCCGGACAAAATCGCCGCAATTGTCCTCACCGATTACCCGGACAACGACCTGTTTTACCCGGAAACCAGCCAAGTTTACGACGATATTTCCACAAACGTGGTAAAAATCCTCAAAAACGAGATAGACTGCGGTCGCCTGCCTCGGGAATTCACCTTCCAATCCGGCATGGGCGTCGTCGCAAACTGCGTCCTTGTGGGACTGATGGGCGAGGGCTTCAAGGGCTTAAAAATGTACACCGAGGTGCTTTCCGACTCCGCCTTGGTGGCAATCCGTGAGGGGATTATCACCTCCGCCACCACCACCGCTCTTGACGTCACCGCTTTGGGCTTCGACATGCTCTATGCGGACCCGGAATTCTTCAAACAGCACATGGTCATCCGCCCCCTCTCCGTCACAAACGGCTCAGCGGAAATTATGGCACAGGGCTTGGTGGGCATGAACACCGCTTTGGAGGCGGATATTTACGGCAACGTCAACTCCTCCCACGCCATGGGCACCCAAATGATTAACGGCTTGGGCGGCTCAAACGATTTTTGCCGCAACGCCAAGCTTTCAATTTTCACCACCCCCTCCACCGCAAAACGTGGCGCAATTTCCCGCATTGTACCAATGGCGTCTCACGTTGACAGTACAGAGCACGACGTTGACATTCTTGTCACCGAGCACGGCTTTGCCGACCTTCGGGGAAAATCACCCAAGGAGCGAGTTTCTCTTATCATCGAAAACTGCGCCCACCCGGATTATCGTCAGGCGCTGCGGGATTATTACGAGGGCGCGCTGGACATCTGCGGCCCCTGCCAAACTCCCCACGACCTGTCAAAAGCACTTTCTTGGCATCA
>JAVVZC010000097.1:0-5092 GCA_036650755.1 Oscillospiraceae bacterium | reverse complement strand
TTACATCATGGCTTCCAAGGTTTTTCTTATTTCGGCTATGAAGTCTTGGCTATTCACTTTTTTGATGTCGTCCCGCTTGCAGAGGGCGGCGAGGTCGCCGGTCATTATGCCGCTTTCTATGGTGGCGAGGCAGGCGGCTTCAAGCTTTTCCGCAAAGTCCACAAGCTTCTCATTGCCGTCCAGCTCGCCTCTTTTGCGAAGTGCGCCGCTCCATGCAAAAATCGTTGCCACGGAGTTTGAGGAGGTTTGCTCACCCTTCAAATGTTTGTAGTAGTGGCGGGTAATTGTGCCGTGCGCCGCCTCAAATTCGTAGTCGCCTTGGGGCGAAACGAGAACGCTTGTCATCATGGCAAGACTGCCGAAGGCGGTTGACACCATGTCGCTCATAACGTCGCCGTCGTAGTTTTTGCAAGCCCAAATGAAGCCGCCCTCGGAGCGGATAACCCTTGCGACAGCGTCGTCGATTAGGGTGTAAAAATATTCGATGCCCGCTTTTTCGAAGGCAGTTTTATACTCGTTTTCGTAGATTTCGGCAAAAATGTGCTTGAAGGTTTGGTCATATTGCTTGGAAATTGTGTCCTTAGTTGAGAACCACAAATCCTCCTTGGCGTCCAAGGCGTAGTCAAAGCAGGCGTGGGCAAAGGAGCGAATGGAGCTGTCCTTGTTGTATTGCCCCTGCAAAACTCCGGCGCATTCGAAGTCGTAAATGGTTTCTCTAAAGCTTTCGCCGTTCTCACCGGTGAACAAAAGCTCCGCTTTTCCGGGGCCGGGAACACGAAATTCCGTTGCCTTGTAGATGTCGCCATAGGCGTGGCGGGCGATTGTGATGGGCTTCACCCAGCCGCCAACATAGGGCTTCACGCTTTTTGTAAGGATGGGCGTGCGGAAAACCGTACCGTCCAAAATGGCGCGGATGGTGCCGTTGGGACTTTTCCACATCTTTTTCAGCTTGTATTCCTCAACCCGCTGGGCGTTGGGGGTGATGGTGGCGCATTTCACGCCCACGTGGTATTTTTTGATGGCGTTTGCGGCGTCAACGGTAATTTGGTCGTCGGTTTCGTCCCGTTTTGCAAGCCCCAAATCGTAATATTCGGTGTTCAGCTCCACAAATGGCGAGAGCAATTCGTCCTTAATAAGCTGCCAAAGGATGCGGGTCATCTCGTCCCCGTCCATCTCAACGATGGTGTTCATGGGTATTTTATTCATTATTTCCCTCCGCAATCGGTATTTTTATTCATTTGCGCCGCGTAATAGTTCATCAGGCAGCCGCTTAAAATAATGTCCTTTTCGTCCGCTGTAAGCCCGTTCAGATGGAGGGTGATAGGCGTTACGCCACCCTTTGAAACAACGCTTGCAGGGATGTCCGCTCTGCCGCTTTCAACGGCGCTGCGTATGCTTGGGACAAAAATATAGTCCCCATTTTCGTAGTTAAACTCGGTTTCGCCGTCGATTGTGAAGGGGAGCATTCCCCAGTTGATGCAGTTTGAGCGATAGCGCTTTGTGGCAAATTCGTAGCAGATATTTGCCCCGCCGCCCAGCACGCGCTGGCAGGAAGCCGCCTGCTCACGGGCGGAGCCGTCACCGGGCTTTGTGGCAAAGATAACGCTGGAAAGCGCTGTGTTTGCAAGGGTTTCGGCGGGAAGGTTAAGGGTTTTCATAAGCTCCTTAAGCTCTGCCGGATAGCTGCCGCTCTCCCTTGCTTTTTCAAGCTTAGCAATTTCCCCGGCTCTGCCCACATAGGCGGGGTCGCGGCGTGAAAGGGTGAAGGAGGCAAGCTTAAGTGGGTTTGAGCGGTAGGAGGAGGTTTCGCCCGAGGGGATTAGCTCGTCCGTTGTGGTAACGGGGTCGTGGATGACGCAGGCAAGCTTTAGCAGGGCGTTCTCCGCAAGGGCGGGGATTTTCGGCCACTCCGCAATGCTGGGTCCGATTTTCAGCTCCGCAGTGCTGTCGGCTTTTTTGAAGCCGTTGAAAACCCGCTTGTCGTAGGCGGATTTATCGAATTTATATTCATGTGGTGCGGGTGCCTCATAATCAAGCTGGGCGGCGGAGGTAAGAACCCCCTTGTTTCGCGCCGTTGCGGCGATGGAGCGGGCGTCCATAAGGATAACGCCGGCAATTTGACCATCGGAAGGCTTGGAGCCCTCACGGTTGGGGAAATTTCGGGTGGTGTGGCGGATTGAAAGCGCGTTGTTTGAGGGCACGTCCCCGGCTCCGAAGCAGGGCCCGCAGAAGCAGCCCTTAAAAAGAGCGCCCGCGGTCATAAGCCTTGTTTGCACGCCGGTTTTTATAAGCTCCAAATTGACGGGAATGCTGGGCGGATAGACGGAAAGCGAAAAATAGCCGTCGCCCACGGACTGACCGTCCAAAATTGCCGCCGCCTCGGCGATGTTGTCATACATGCCGCCGCTACAACCGGCGATGATGCCCTGATCGACTTGGATTTTGCCATTTTTCAGCTTGTCGCAAAGGGAGAGCCGAACCCCCTTTGGCAGGGATTTTTCCGCGTCCAGCTCAACCTGACGGAGAATATCGCCGCCGTTTTGCTGAAGCTCACGGATTGTAAAGCCCTTTGAGGGGTGGAAGGGCAGTGCCGCCATTGGCTCGATTGTGCTCAAATCAATGGTAATCATGCCGTCGTAATAGGCGTCCTCTTGGGGGGCAAGGCGCTTAAAATCCGCCGCCCTGCCGTGGATTGCGTAGTATTCCTCCACAGCGTCGTCACATGCCCAAATGGAGCTGAGGCAGGCTGTTTCCGTGGTCATAACGTCAATTCCGATGCGGAAATCCATGGGTAAATTTTTAATTCCCGGTCCCACAAACTCCAAAACCTTGTTTTTGACAAAGCCCTTGTCGTATACTGCGGAGCAGAGAGCTATTGCCACATCGTGGGGTCCAACGCCGTGACCGGGCGCGCCCGTAAGGTAGACAAGCACCACCTTGGGGCTGTTAAGGTCATAGGTGTTTGATAAAAGCTGCTTTACTATTTCGGGGCCGCCCTCGCCAAAGCCCATGGTGCCCATGGCGCCGTAACGGGTGTGGCTGTCGCTGCCCAAAATCATGCGGCCGCCCCCTGTCATCATTTCGCGGGCATACTGGTGAATAACCGCAAGGTTTGCGGGGACATAGATGCCGCCGTATTTTTTTGCGGCGGAAAGCCCGAAAACGTGGTCGTCCTCGTTGATTGTGCCGCCGACGGCGCAAAGGCTGTTGTGGCAGTTTGTCATAACGTAGGGCAGGGGAAATTCGGAAAGCCCGCTCCCCTTCGCGGTTTGGATAACCCCCACATAGGTGATATCGTGGGAAATAAGGCTGTCAAATTTTATGCGCAGCTTGCCCTCGTCCTTTGAAACGCTGTGGCTGTTCAAAATGCCGTGAGCAATGGTTTTTCGGCGACCCTCCGAAGCTTTTTCGGGGTCGGAAGCGGGCTGGGGCACGCCGTTTTTAAGGAGCACTCCGCCATCAAAAAGTTCAATCATAGTTATACCTCAAATCAGTTTCCGTATTGTAATATAATAGTATAACATAAACTCAAAAATAATCAAGATGTTTGCAAGATAGCAACATTAAATTGCAAATATGTCTAACATATTAACAAATAATTGCTAATATGGCAATATTCTGAATTTTAACAAAATAGAACTTGCACATTGCTGTCAAATCATGTATAATCCCCCTTGTACAATAAATTTTGCTCAACCATCTATCCATAAGGAGGCTAAAAATTTGGAAATTTCTAATGATGTACTAAAAGGCTATGTTAGCGAACTGTGTGGCGATATTCGAGAACAATACGCCATCTCAAACGACCAATACGTGGGCCATGCAATAAAAAAAGGTCTCCGCAACGAGGATGGCACAGGCGTTATGGCGGGCGTTACCCGCATCGGCAGTGTTCAGGGCTATTACCTTCAAGACGGCGAGCGGGTTCCCGTTCCCGGCAAGCTCTACTACCGCGGAATTGACGTTGAGGACCTTGTGGGCTGCCACGCAAAAGCAGGCACCTTTGGCTTTGAGGAAGTGGCATATCTGCTCCTGATGGGAAAGCTTCCCAACCAGCAGCAGTTTGACCAGTTCGACGCCATTTTGTCCCGCTCCCGCACCCTCCCAAAAAACTTTACCGAGGACATGATCCTAAAAGCGCCCAGCCGCAACATCATGAACAAGCTCTCCCGCAGTGTGCTGGCGCTCTACTCATACGACGAAGACCCGGACAACATCGGCATCGAAAACCTTGTGCGTCAGTCCATTGAGCTAATCGGACGCTTCCCCATAATAGTTGCAAACGCCTATGCCGTTAAGCGCCACCAATACGACGGCAAATCCCTCTATCTCCATGTCCCCCGTGAGAATTTATCCGTCTCCGAAAACTTCCTGCGCATGATGCGCAAGGACAAGGCTTTCACCTCCGAGGAGGCGCATTTGCTTGACCTTATGCTCATCCTTCACGCAGAGCACGGCGGCGGCAACAACTCCGCCTTTGCCTGCCGTGTTCTCTCCTCCTCCGGCACCGACACCTACGGCGCAATTTCCGCCGCTGTCAACTCCCTTAAGGGTCCCCTTCACGGCGGTGCCAACGCAAAGGTCATGGAAATGTTCCGTGACATCTGCGACCACGTCCGTGACTTTAACGACGACGACGAAATCAACGCCTACCTTAACAAAATGCTGGACGGCACAGCCGGTGACGGCTCCAAAAAAATCTATGGCTTGGGTCACGCGGTCTACACAATGTCCGACCCCCGCGCCGTGATTTTAAAGAAATATGCCGAGGGCATGGCAAAGGAAAAGGGACTAGACGAGCAGTTCCACCTTATGCAAAGCGTGGAGCGCCTTGGCGTCCCCATGATAATGGATCGCAAAAAATTCAGGGTTCCCATCTGCGGCAATGTTGACCTCTATTCCGGCTTTGTCTACAGCATGCTGGGCATCCCCGAGGATCTGTTCACCCCCCTGTTCGCCATTGCGCGAATTTGCGGCTGGTGCGCCCACCGTATCGAGGAAGTCCTCACCTGCAGCAAAATCATCCGCCCCGCCTACCGCGCCGCCTTTGACAAGCAGGAATACATCCCCATGGATCAGCGCTAAAAACAAA
>JAVVZC010000096.1:0-5135 GCA_036650755.1 Oscillospiraceae bacterium | reverse complement strand
CCCGCAATCGACGAGCACGGCGAAATCAACGTCCTTATTTTCAACGGCTTAACCGCCCACGCCGCCGACAACTCACTGGTTCCCTGCCTTGCAAAGGAATGGAGCTATGACGAAGCCACCCATACATACACCTTTAAGCTTGAAGATGGCGTGAAATGGCACGACGGCAAGCCCTTCACCGCCGAGGACGTAAAATTCACAATCGAAGCCATCATGAACCCGGAAAACGAGTCCGAAATTGCCTCAAACTATGAGGATGTGAAGGAAATCAAGGTTCTTGACGAGCACACAATCAGCTTCACCTTGGCGGAAACAAACGTCGCCTTCCCCGAATATATGTCCATCGGAATGCTGCCAAAGCACCTGCTTGAGGGCGAAAGCATGCAGGAATCCGCATATTTCCGCGCACCTGTTGGCACCGGCCCCTACAAGCTCAGCAATTGGGACGAGGGACAGGCAATCACCCTTGTGAAGAACGACGATTACTTCAAGGGCGCGCCGAAAATTGACACCATCGTGTTCAAAATCGTAAACGACGCAAACGCAAAGGCGCTTCAGCTAAAGAGCGGCGAGCTTGATTTGGCACAGCTCACCCCCAAGGACGCGAAAAACTTTGCGGACAACAAGGACTACACCTGCTACGATATGAAAACCGCCGATTATCGGGGCATTCTATATAACTTTGCCAACGAATATTGGCAGAAAAACCGTGACCTCATCCCCGCAATCAACTTCGGAATTGACCGTGAAGCGCTGGTCAACGCCGTGATTTTGGGACAGGGTCTTATCGGCTACGGCCCCCTGCAGAGAAATATCTACAACAACGAAAACGTTGAGCAATACAAATACAATCCCGAAAAATCCGTTGAAATCCTTGAAAAAGCGGGCTGCACAAAGGGCGCGGACGGTTTTTACACCCGAAACGGCGAAAAAATCGGCTTCACAATCTCCTGCTCCGCCGGCGATCAGGTTCGCATCGACATGGCGCAGGTCGCCTCTCAGCAGCTTAAGGCAATCGGCATCGACGTAAAGGTTGAGGTTCCCGCAAAAACCGACTGGGCAAATCAGCAGGCTTTCCTAATCGGCTGGGGCAGTCCCTTTGACGCGGACGACCACACCTACAAGGTTTTCGGTACCGACAAGGGCAGTAACTACAGCGCCTATTCAAACCCCAAGGTTGACGAATACATGACCCTTGCCCGTCAAACCGAGGACACGGCAAAGCGTGCCGAATACTACAATCTGTTCCAAGAGGAGCTGGCAAAGGACCCCGCCTTCACCTTCTTCTGCTACGTTGACGCGGATTATGTTGCGACCTCTGCACTTAAGGGCATCGCCGCCGACACGGTTTTGGGTCACCACGGCGTTGGCATTTTCTGGAACGTCTGCGACTGGACTATTGAAAAATAAAATAGCATTTTTATAAAAAAAGAGTAAAGCTATTGCCAAAAATGGCAATAGCTTTGCTCCACGAAGGGATACAGCCTATGTCTGAGCTTTTGGAAATCAACAACCTATCCGTCAGCTTCCACACGCCCCAAGGGGAGGTGGAGGCTGTTCGTGATGTTTCCCTCTCCCTCCATGAGGGGGAAATTTTGGCGATTGTGGGGGAGTCCGGCTGCGGAAAAAGCGTTTTGTGCAAGTCGATTATGAAGCTGCTCCCAAAAACCGCCGAAATCAAGGGCGGAAGCATCGCCATTGACGGCGTGGATATCACGAAATACAAGGAAAAAGACATGAACAGGCTTCGTGGGCGGATTTTTTCCATGGTTTTTCAGGACCCCATGACTTCGCTGAACCCCACAATGTCCATCGGTCGTCAAATCGGCGAGGCGGTTCTAATCCACAACAAAAAGCTGACAAAAGCCGCCCTCCGCGCCCGAGTTGTGGAGCTTATGGAGCTTGTTGGCATCGAGGACGCAAACACCCGCTTTGACCTGTTTCCCTATAATTTTTCCGGCGGAATGCGTCAGCGCAGTGTCATGGCAATGGCGCTTGCAGGCTCCCCAAAAATTTTATTTGCGGACGAGCCAACAACGGCGCTGGACGTTACAATCCAAGCCCAAATTTTGGATTTGCTCATCGACGTGCAGAAAAAGCTGAAAACCTCCACGATTTTTGTCACCCACGACTTGGGCGTTGTCGCCCACGTTGCGGACAGAGTTGCGGTTATGTACGCCGGCAAAATCGTCGAAATCGGCACGGCGGAGGACATCTTCTACGACCCCCGCCACCCATATACATGGGGGTTGTTACGGGCGCTTCCCGCCTATTCAAAGGGCAGTGACAGGCTTTGCACCATCCCCGGCGCGCCCCCCTCGCTCATTGACCCGCCCCCCGGCGACGCCTTTGCCAGCCGCAACGAATTTGCGCTGGACATTGACTATCGTGAGATGCCGCCCATGTTCAAAATCAGCGAAACCCACTATGCCGCCACTTGGCTTTTGGATGAGCGGGCGCCAAAAATTGATGCGGAAGCAAAAAATAAAATCCCCAAAAAAGCGGGATTGGTGTAGGAGAAACGCCTAATGGATAACGAAACGCTCATAGAAGTTGAAAATTTATCCCACCTTTTCCGCCTTTCAAAAACCGCCGTTGTGAAGGCGGTTCACAGAGTTTCCTTCACTGTGAACAAAGGCGAAATCTTTGGTTTGGTGGGGGAGTCCGGCTCCGGAAAATCCACTTTAGCCCGCTGTATAATGAATATTTATTCACCGACCTCGGGAAAAGTTACGTATAACGGCATTGAAACAACGGACAAAAGGCAGTTTAGGGAAAACAAAAAAGCCCTGCAAAAAGACAGGCAAATCATCTTTCAGGACTCAAATTCCTCACTTAATCAGCGAATGTCGGTTCGTGACATTTTGTCGGAGCCGCTGAATATACATCACATCTGCATGAATAGGCGTGAGCGGGAGGAGCTGCTGCGCTTCAACATGAAATATGTGGGGCTGGAGCCCCGCTATCTGGACCTTTACCCCCCGGAAATTTCCGGCGGTCAGCGCCAGCGGGTCAGCATTGCAAGGGCACTTTTGATGGAGCCACAGCTCATTGTCGCGGACGAGCCTGTTGCCTCGCTGGACGTTTCAATTCAGGCGCAAATCATCAATCTTTTCAAGCATTTGCAGCAGGAGCACGGCTTCACCTTCATGTTCATCGCCCACGACCTTGCAATGGTGGAATTCATTTGCGACCGTGTTGGCGTCATGTATCACGGGCATTTGGTGGAGCTTGCAAAAACCAAGGATTTGTTCTCAAACCCCTGTCACCCCTACACAAAAGCGCTGCTCTCCGCCATCCCAATCCCCGACCCGCGGCTGGAGCGGGGGCGGAAGCCAATTGTTTTTGACGAGCAGCACAACGAGCACGATTATGACTTTACAGAGCTTGAGGATGGGCATTTCGTGATGATGAAAAAGGAGGGCGTCCAATGATAATCAAGAAAAACCCTCTTACCTACATTCTCAAAAAAGTTTTGGTTTTCATCATCAGCATCTTCATTTTGTCCCTTGCGGTGTTCTACATCGCGCGGCTTTCCCCCGGCGACCCGCTGGTTTCCTATTACGGCGAGCGGACGGAAAAAATGTCGCCCGAGGAGCGAGCGCAAACCATGGAGCGCTTGGGATTGGACAAGCCGATTTACGTCCAATACGGCAAGTGGCTTCAAGGCGCAATGCATGGCGAGTTCGGCATTTCCTACAAATACAAGCAGGACGTTTTGGAGGTTATTGAGGGCAGAATTCTAAATACCGTCATTCTTGGGGGCATCGGCTTTGTGCTCACCTTCGTTTTGTCCCTGCTTTTGGGAATTTTATGCGCTTGGTTTGAGGACAAATGGATAGACCGAATTTTGTGCCAAGTGGGCACAGCCTTAAGCTGCATACCCGAATTTTGGTTTTCCCTGATTTTAATTTTGGTTTTCTGCGTCTACATGGGGGTTTTGCCCAGTAGCGGCGCCTACGAAACGGGCATGGAAGCCGATTTGGGCAGCCGCATTGTCCACCTTATTTTGCCCATGACGGTGGTCATTTTTACCCACCTTTGGTACTACGCCTTCATGATCAGAAACAAAATTTTGGAGGAGGTTCGGGCGGATTATGTGTTGCTTGCAAAGTCCAAGGGGCTTTCCAAGCGCAAAATCATGTTCAGCCACTGCATCCGCAACATTATGCCCACCTACATAAGCCTAATGGCAATCTCCGTGCCCCACATTTTGGGCGGCACCTACATCATAGAAACCGTATTTTCCTACCCGGGAATTGGCACATTATCCTACGAAAGCGCCCGTTTTCACGACTATAACCTGCTTATGCTCCTCTGCATGATAACCGGAATTTTGGTCATCTTCTGCAACATTTTGGGGCAGATTATAAACGAACAAATTGACCCGCGCATAAAATCCGGCGAAGCCGTGGAAACCTCGGAGGTGGAGACAATATGAACGAAAACGCCTTCACACTTGTGGGCATAAAGCCCGAAAGACTTCCCGAACAGCGGCTTGAAAAGCCCTCTCTTTTGCGGGGAAAACCCATCATATCGGCGGCTGTTTTGGCGCTTATTATTTTGGGCTGCCTTTTCGCAAACCTAATCATGACCAAGGACCCAACCTACATGGATCTTGCCAATTGTGCCCACGCCCCCGGCGGCGAATTTCTTTTCGGCACCGACACCATGGGGCGGGATATTTTCTCCATGATTTGGTACGGCGGGCGAATTTCCCTTTTCATCGGCGTTGTGGCAACCCTAATTTCCACAGCAATCGCCGTGGTTTACGGCGCTGTCAGCGGCTGCGCGCCCCAATGGCTGGACGTTGCCATGATGCGCTTCACGGAGATTATTTTAAGCGTTCCCACCCTGCTTGTCGTCATTTTTATTCAGGCGATTTTGGGAAAATCCAACGCGCTGACCATCGCAATTGTAATCGGACTGACCGGCTGGATGAGCATTGCAAAGGTAATCCGCACCGAGGTTCGGCAAATTCGAAACAGCGATTATGTCATTGCGGCGCGCTGTATGGGCGGCGGATTTTTCCACATTCTGTGGCGGCATTTGGCACCAAATTTTGTGTCCTCCATCATGTTTATGGTGGTCATGAACATCCGCAGTGCCATCGCCTCCGAGTCCACCTTGAGCTT
>JAVVZC010000095.1:0-5168 GCA_036650755.1 Oscillospiraceae bacterium | reverse complement strand
AGGATGGCGATTACGACGATAAGCTCGACAAGGGTGAAGCCCTTGTTGTTGGCTTTCGCTTTTTGTAGCTTGTTTTTCATAATATAACTTCCTTCCAAGATTTATATTTGTTTGGGGCTTATATAAACAACCCCGACCTCCCCTAAAGGTCGGCGTCGCTTATTTCGGGTGGTGGGGGGGCTAAAGGTTGTTCAGCCCGTCGTACATGCTTGCCATGGGGAGAACGATGGAGATTACGATGGTGCCGATTACGAGAGCAAGGGTGACGATGATGGCGGGCTCCAGCGCCGCCATTACTTGCTGGGTGGCGCTTTCGACTTCGTCCTCGTAGTATTCCGCAAGCTTTGTCAGCATGCCGTCGATGCCGCCGGTGTCCTCACCGATGCTTATCATGTGGTGGACAAGGGGCGGGAAAAGCTTGCCCTTTGCGAATTGGGTGGCAAGGGGGGCACCGACCATAACTTGGTCACGGGCTTCAAGGATTTGTTCCTTGAAGTAGATGTTTGTCATGGTGTTTGCGGTGATGGAAAGAGCGTCGATAAGAGGAAGCCCGGCGCCCAAAAGAGTGCTGAGTGTGCGGGACATCCGCGCCGAGGCTGTTTTTGTGGTGAGGTTGCCGATTAGGGGGAGGCGAATTGCCAGCCCGCCAAAAAAGTGCTTGCCCGAGTCGGTGGCACGGAAAATCCGAAGCCCGATAAAGAGCGCCACCAAAAAGACGGCGACCACATACCAGCGGTGTTGGATGAAGGAGGAGGCGGCGAGAACAAATTTTGTGACGCCGGGCAGCTCCACCCCAAGGTCGTTTAGCATGCCCTCGAAGGTGGGAACCACGAAGGTGAGGAGCAAAATAACGGCGAAAAAGGCGATTACGCCGATAACGATGGGGTAAATTGTGGCTTTTTTGACCGTTGCTTTGAGCTTTGCTTCTTTTTCGAATTGGTCAGCCATTCGGGAAAAGGAGTTTTCGAGAGAGCCGGAGGCTTCGCCCGCTTCGACGAGGGTGACGAACATGGGGGAGAAAACCCCGGGGTGGCGGCTCATGGCATGGGCAAGGGTTTCGCCCAGCTCGATGGTTTTTTTGCATTCGACAATGGCATTTGCCAGTTTTTTGTTTTCCGTTTGCTCGGAAAGCATTTCGAAAGCGGAGATAAGGGGTACGCCCGCGCTGATTATGCTGACAAACTGACGGCAAAAAACGGCAAGGTCCCGGGGCTTGGGCTTTTTTTCGAAGATGCCGATTTCGATGTTTTTGTTGAGGGTGCCCACGGCTTCGATGGAGACAAGGGTTTTTCCGTTGTTGCGAAGCTCTGTAACTGCCGCCTCGCGGCTTTCCGCCTTGATGGAGCCCTTGGCTTTTTTGCCCTGCTTATCCAAAATGACATAGGAATATGTCGCCAAAATATCACTCTCCTAAAAATGCGCGAATATTTTTTTGAGCGCTGCTTTAGACCAAACGCCTTGACATTGATGCCCTGTCTTGGGAGTGGAAAAGGGCGTTTTCACGGCTGATTTCGCCGCTGCTGTAAAGCTCTAAAAGCGCGTCGTCCATGGTTATCATGCCCGCCTTGCGGTTGGTTTGCATAACCGTTGGGATTTGGAAGGTTTTTGCCTCACGGATGTGGTTTTTGATGGCGCTGTTGGTGAGCATGACTTCCATTGCGGCAACACGGCCCTTGCCGCCCGCCTTTGGGATGAGCTGCTGGGACACCACGCATTCAAGGACATCCGCAAGCTGGGTGCGGATTTGTTGTTGCTGATAGGGTGGGAAAACGTCGATAATGCGGTCGATGGTGTTTGCGGCACCGGTGGTGTGGAGGGTGGAGAAAACCAAGTGGCCTGTTTCCGCCGCTGTTACGGCGATGGAGATGGTTTCAAGGTCACGCATTTCGCCGATGAGGATAACGTCCGGGTCCTGCCGCAAAGCGGCACGGAGGGCGGAGGCGTAGTCTCGGGAGTCGGCGCCCATTTCACGCTGGTTGACGATTGATTTTGAGTGCTTGTGGAGATATTCGATGGGGTCCTCAAGGGTGAGGATGTGGTAGTTGTTGTTTTGGTTGATGATGTTGATGAGGGTGGCAAGGGTGGTGGATTTTCCGCTGCCCGTGGCACCTGTAACGAGAACCAAGCCACGGCGCTTGTTGGTCATTTCGACCACTGCCGGCGGCAAGCCGATTTCCTCAGGCGTGGGGATGTTAAGGTTGAGAATTCGGGCGGTGACGGAAAGGCTGCCCCGCTGGCGAAAGGCGTTAACACGGAAGCGCCCCACGCTTGGGATTGAGTAGGCAAAGTCCACCTCACCGTTTTTTTTAAGGGTTTCCAGTGAGGTTTCGGTGGCGATTTCGAGGACGATTTTTTCGATGTCCTCGGGAGTGCATTTTTCGAGATTGAAGGGGCAGATAAGACCGTCAATTCGGGCGGAGGGGGGAAGCCCCACGGAAAGATGAAGGTCGGAGGCGTGCATGTTGACGGCGGTTGATATTAGCTCTGCAAAAGTTTGCATATGTTTAAACTCTTTTCCGTGGGAGAATTAGTTTTCAAAGGAGACTTTTATCATTTCGGAGACGGAGGTTTTGCCCTCGAGTACGTAGGAGACGGCGCTGGAACGCAGGGTGTGCATGCCCTCGTCAATGGCGGTGTTTTTGATTTGCTCCGTTGCGCCCTTTGAGGAGATGATGCGCTTGAGAGCGGGTGTGATTTCCATGATTTCGTAGACGCCGGTTCTGCCGAAAAAGCCGGTGCCGGAGCAGAGCGGGCAGCCCACAGGGTCATAGACCGTGAGTGGGGATCGGGGGTCGATGCCAAGGAGGATTTTTTCCTCCGTGCTTGCTTCACGGGGCTTTTTGCAGTCGGGGCAAAGCTTTCGCACCAAGCGCTGGGCGATGATGCCAACGAGGGAGTCTGCCAAAAGGTAGCTTTCCACGCCCATGTCGATAAGGCGGGTGATGGTTGCCGCGGCGGAGTTTGTGTGGAGGGTTGCAACGACCAAGTGACCGGTGATGGAAGCCTGAACCGCGATGGAGGCGGTTTCGTAGTCACGGATTTCGCCGATCATGATGATGTCCGGGTCCTGACGGAGAATGGAGCGGAGAGCGGTTGCAAAGGTCAGCTCCGCTTTGGGGTTGACCTGAACCTGATTGATGCCGGGGATGCTGGCTTCAACAGGGTCCTCAACTGTGATGATGTTGACAGACTCGGTGTTCAGCTCGGAAAGGGCGGTGTAGAGGGTGGTGGTTTTTCCGCTGCCCGTTGGCCCCGTAACAAGAAAAATACCATTTGGGTTGGAGAGAATGTGGTCGAAATGGGCGGTTTCTTCTTCGTTTAGTCCCAATTCGGATTTTGATTTTGTGAGGGAAACCGTGTTTGCAAGTCGCATAACGACTTTTTCGCCGTAATAGGATGGGAGCATGGAAACACGGATGTCGTATTCTGTGCGGTCAATTACCATTGTGATGCGCCCGTCCTGAGGCTTGCGCTTTTCGGAGATGTCCATTCCGCCAAGGATTTTGATGCGGGCGGAGATAACGGGCAAAAGGCTGATGTCGTAGAGCATTTTTTCCACCAGCACACCGTCGATACGGAAGCGGACACGGAATTTTTTTTCCAAGGCTTCGAGGTGGATGTCGGAGGCGCGGCAACGAACCGCCTGCTCGATGATGGAGCGGACGATTTGGACGATGGGGGAGGAGTTGATGTCAAGCTCGTCGGCGTTTTCGGTGAAAAGCTCGGAGGGCTGACCAAGTCCCTTTTCCTTTGAGTATTGTTCCGCCGCGTTCATGACTTCGTTGGTGCCGAAATATTTGTCCAAAGCGGCGCTGATGGCGGTTGCGGTGGAGATAACCGGCTCAACAGTGCAGTTTGTGATGATGGAGATATCATCTTGAGCAACCATGTCAAGGGGGTCGGACATGGCGAGGATGAGGGTGTTTTGAGATTTGTCGTCAAAGCCCAGGGGGATGACGTTGTGCCGCCGCAAAACCGTGGCGTTGACAAGGGGGATGACCTCCTGAGGAATAACAACGCCCAAAAGGTCGATGTAGTTGACGCCCAGCTGAATGTGGAGCGCTTCCGCAATGTCCCGCTCGGTGACGGCGCCGATTTCAACAAGGCAGTCACCAAAGCGATGCTTGGTTTTCTTTTGGTCTTCCAGCGCGGCGTGAAGCTGTTTTTCGCTTATGTATCCCTGCTGTTGGAGGATATCTCCCAGCCGCAGCTTTTTTTTCATTGGTAAAAATCACTCCCTGTTAAGACCTTTTGCCCGTTTTTTTCGGGTTTTGAGGGCATTTTCCCTGTATTTTAACAGGAAATGCAATAAACTCATTTAATCATTGTAATTATAGTTCAAATCCCCTCATATTGCAATGATTTTTACTTAGTTTCCTGTTTTTTTACATATTAGCGCATTAAAAAAAGCTTGAGGGGAAGAATTGTCTTCCCCTCAAGCTTTTTTTGTCTAAAGTTGCCAACAAAGATGTTTGCAAACTGTGGACTATTGTGCCAACCCGTTTAGCTTAAGGGTAAGCTTTGATTTTTTATTTGCAGCGCAGTTTTTGTGGATAAGATGCTTGGCTGCTGCTTGATCAACGGCTTTGACAGCGACCTTATAGGCGCTGACGGCTGTTTCGTGATCGCCCTCCGCAATTGCTGCGTCGAACTTTTTGATGTCTGTTCGGAGAAGAGTTTTCACCGACCTGTTCTGTGCATTGCGCACTTTTGCGGTGCGATCTCTTTTTGCTGCTGACTTAATATTGGGCATTCGTTTGCCACCTCCTCCTATAAAAGTAACGCTGACACCGAAAATTTCAGATGTTCCGCGGATGTATATTTTATCACCACATATGTGTTTTGGCAAGAGTTTTATTAAATTATTTTTTAGCATACATTTATATCCCGAAATCGCCCACTTTCCCCGCCCCAAATTTCCCCTTTTTCCCCGCCGCCCCCGAAAGCAAAAGCGGGCGGCGTGAATTAAATGGAATAAGTCCTTGACTTTTGTAGTCCCCTGTGGTACTATAGCAAAGCTCCCTAAGAGGGGCAAACATCGCGGAGTGGAGCAGTCTGGCAGCTCGTCGGGCTCATAACCCGAAGGTCATAGGTTCAAATCCTGTCTCCGCAACCACAAAAAAGCCCTGTAATCCCAGTGATTACAGGGCTTTTTCTATTGCTTCAAC
>JAVVZC010000094.1:0-5178 GCA_036650755.1 Oscillospiraceae bacterium | reverse complement strand
GGGGACGCCCAAAACACTATTCAATGTGGACTATGCCGCCTTCCAGCCGAAGCCTTCCTTGGCAAAAAAGCTGCACCGCTCTTGGTAAAATCGAATTCTCCCCCTCCTCCAGCACTCGGCGTTGGAGGCTTTGGGGCGTGTCGTCCTCACGGACGGCTACGGCTTTTTGCAGGATTATTGGCCCCGAGGGCTGCTTTTCAAGGGCGAAAAACGCGGTGGCTCCCGTGATTTTTACCCCGGCTGCCAGCACTGCCCTTTGGATTTCAAGCCCGCTGAGATTTTCGCCCAAAAAGGCGGGCAGCAGGGCGGGATAGGTTTCGATTATGCGCCCGGCGTAGTGCTTGAAAACCGGCTGGGTGATTTCGCCCTCAAAGCCCGCAAGCACCACAAGCTCAATGTCAAGGTCACGCAGCTTGTCAAGCATGGCAAAGCAAAAAACCGTTTGGCTGGGAAAAAGCGCCCGCTCAACCACATAGGAGGGGATGCCCGCCATGGCTGCTCTTTGGAGGGCATAGGCGTCGGGCGTGGTGGAGATAACCGCTGAAATTTCGCATTCGGGAATTTCGCCAAACATTTGAGCGTCGATAAGCGATTGGAGGTTTGACCCTCCGCCCGACACTAAAACCGCTGTTTTGACCATTTTCGTTCTCCCTTTCGGTGTTGAATGTTCGGAAAGTGTTGACATTGTGGGTTACTTCTCCAAAAGCTCCCGTGCCCAGCGGGCATTTTTTGCCTCCGCCTCAATGAGCTTTGAAACAATAGCGCGGCGCTGTTCCGTGTTGTCAAAGCTTTCAACGGCACGGCAAAGCAGGGCACTGAGATTTTCCTCCGTCACTTGGGCGAGGGGGATGCAAAGCTCGTCACCCACGCTGTCCAAAAACGCGGTGACCTTGGGGTCATAGGAAACGCCCACAAGAGGCACGCCCTGAGAGGCGGCAAAAATAAGACCGTGGAGCCGCATGGAAACAACGCTGCGCATTCGGGACATTAAGCCGATGTTCAGCTCGGAGCTTAGGGGCTCGTCAAAAATTTTGTAGGGTGAGCGCATTTTTGAGCAGACGGCGGCAAGCGCCGCGCCGTCCTCAAGATGGTTGATGGAGAGGAAAATGGGGGTAAGCCCCAAGCTTTCAAAGGCGTAATCCGCCACCTTTGCAAAAACCTCTGCCTTTTGCTCAAAGCCCGCCCAATCCCGCAGGGCAAAGCAGACATAAGCGCCATCGGGCGCAAGCCCGTGCTCACGGAGCTTTGCGTCGATAATATCCTGAGGGGCGGGGGGAAGGGTCAGCGCCGGGTCGGAGGCGAGGATCATTTTTGGCTCTGTGACCCCGAAACGGGCAAGCTCCGACATGCTGAAAGCCTCCCGCAGGGTGATAACGTCCACACAGCGGTTGAGAACCTTTTTGACCTTTGCTTCGTCGCTTTGACTTACAACGGGTCCGATGCCACAGCCGAACATCATAACGGAGTTGCCCAGCTTTTTTGCCGCGGAAATGGTGTGGAGGTAATACCAAAGGCTTCGGCGGCTGGTGACGCTTTGGATAAGACTGCCGCCGCCGCTGATATAGAGCTTTGTGTGCTTCATCACCCGACGAAACGCCAAAAAGCCGAAGGTGTGGATGGAATTAACGCCGTAGCGCAGCTTTGTTTCCTCCGGGTTGCGGGACAGGGCGGTGATTTGCATAAAGGGGTCAAGACAGCGCATTTCGCCAACAATTGCCTGCAAAATCGCGTCGTCCCCGGAGTTTCCCATGCCGTAGGCGCCGCAGATGAGGATGCCGTCCCGCCCGCCGCTTTTTTTGAGGGCTTCACGGCGAAGCACCTCGGAGTAGATGTCAAGCTGACGCTTTGTGGTGGCGTCAACGGAAAAGTCGCTCTTTGCTTTTTCGTAGAGTGCGTCGCCGAATTTGCGGCGAAGGTCGGGGTCTTTTGCAAGTGCTTCAAGCTTTTTTCCAAGGGCGATATAGTCGCCGGCGGGGAATAAAAACCCGGTTTCGCCGTCCGCTATGAGGGCGGGCACGCCGCCCACACGGGAGCTGACTGTTGGAAGCGCCGCCCTTGCGCCCTCGGTCAGGGCATAGGGGAAGGTTTCGGAAAGGGAAGTCAGGGTGTTGATGTCAAGAGCGGCATAAAAGCTGTCGATATCGGAAATCCAGCCCGCGAAGCAGACCTTTTTTTCAAGCCCCAGCTCCGCGACAAGAGCTTTTAGCTCCTCCTGCTGCAAGCCCTCGCCCGCAATGGCAAGGCGCAGCTCCGGGCAGGCTTTGAAAGCCTCGGCAAAGCCACGGATAAGGGTGCCCACGTCTTTAACGGGGTCAATTCGGGCGGCGATGCCCACAACAACGGAAGCGTCGTCAACTTCAAGCCCCAAGTCACGAAGGTATTGAAGCTTGTTGTTGTTTTTTGGGACAACGGAAAAATCCACGCCGTTGTAGATTGAAAAAATGTTGTTTGGGGTGAAGCCCCGCTCAATCAGAAGGTTTCGCATGGAGTCGGAAACGCCCACCAGATAATCCGCCCTGTGGAGGGCATAGGAGTTCAGGGTGCCGTAGACAAGGTTTGCGGCAAAGCGACCCAAATAGTCCAGCTTGTAGTCGCTGTGAACGGTGGTGACAACGGGAATTTTGCAGGAGTGGCGCAGCAGGGCAGCCATAAAGTTGCCTCGGGCGCCGTGGGAATGGATAAGCTCATAGCCCTCGGCTTTGATAAGCTTTTTTAGTTGACGGAGGGTTTTTAAAAGGTTTTTCCCGTCCATAACAAGGGTGGGAATGCCCATGGCGGCGGCTTCGTCGGAAAAGTCCCCCTTCATGAAGCAAACAAGCAGAGCGTCAATGCTGCCGCAAAGCCCGGAGAGCAGGTAGTGGATGTGGGTTTTTGCACCGCCGGTGTCGCCGCCGCTGATAAGATGGATAACTTTCACAGTTTTCTCCCCAAGGACGGGATAAATTTTAAGATAACGCCCTTGTTTATTCCCCAAAAATAATATAAAATCATAAGATAGTGTTTTGCACAATTTTGCAAGCTTATTATAGTACATTTGCAGCCCCGGGTCAACAATTGTTCCTTTGGGCTATAGGAGGTCAATATGACAAAAATATATCTAATCCGCCACGCGGAGGCAGAGGGAAACTACTTTCGCCGCATTCAGGGTCAGCACAACGGCTCCATCACAGCAAGGGGTCAAATCCAAATCGCCGCCTTGGCGGAGCGCTTTCGTGATATCCATATCGACGCCCTATATTCAAGCGACCTTTGGCGCACAATGACAACAGCGGGCGCAATCACAAAATACCATCAGCTTTCCATCACCCCGGAGCCCCGCCTTCGTGAAATGGGCATGGGCGTTTGGGAGGATTTGCCTTGGGGCAATGTGGAGCACGACACGCCGGAGCAAATGTTCCTTTTTGCCAACGACCCGGGAAAATTTTCCGTCCCGAAAAGCGAGAGCTTTGAGCACCTAAAAACCCGCATCAGCGAAGTTGTCTTGGAGCTTGCGGCGGAGCACCCGGAGCAAACCATCGCTCTTGTGAGCCACGGCATGGCAATCCGCTCCCTAATTGCAAAAATCAACAACATCTCCTCCGAGGAGATTTACAAAATCCCCCACGGCGACAACACCTGTGTTGCGGAGCTGAACATCACAGACGGCAATTTCGAAGTTGTCTCCTTCAACGACAACAGCCATCTTTCCGCGGACACCAGCACCTTTGCAAACCAAACATGGTGGAAGGAAACAAAGCAGTCCGACCACGCAAATCTGCGGCTTTTGCCCATGAACCTTGAAGCGGACGGCGAGCTTTACAAAGCCGCCTATGCCGACGCTTGGCAGTTTGCCCACGGCAGTCTTAAGGGCTTTTCGCCCGCGCCCTATCTTGCCGCCGCCACAAAAATCTCCCATCAGCATCCTCGGGCGCTGATGAAGGCTTTCAGCGGCGAGGATTTTGCGGGAATTGTGGAGCTTGACCCGGACCGCTTGGCAAGCAAGGGCTGTGGCTGGATTAGCTTTTGCTATCTTGTACCCGAAAAGCGGGGTCAGGGGCTGGGCGTTCAGCTAATAGGTCACGCCGTTTCCGAATATCGGGCACTTTTGCGCCCCACTATCGACCTCCACGTTGCGGAGAGCAACAAAAGCGCCATCAAGTTTTATGAAAAGCTGGGCTTTATCCACAGCGAAACCGAAAGCGGAAGTCTTTCGCCACTTTGGCTCATGTCAAAGCCCATACAACTAAGCTAATTCGCCGAAGAAAGGCACAAAATGCAAATTACAGATTTTCTCCCCATCTCAAAAGAGGATATGCAGGAGCGGGGCTTTTACAGCTACGATTATCTTGTGGTTTCCGGGGACGCCTATGTTGACCACCCAAGCTTTGGCCCCGTTGTCATCGCAAGGGTTTTGGAGGCTATGGGCTTTCGTGTCGCCATCCTTGCCCAGCCCCCTTGGCAGGACGCCCACGCCTTTGAAGCCATGGGTCGCCCCCGCTACGGCGTTTTTATCGGCGCGGGCAATTTGGACTCCATGGTCGCCCACTACACCGCCGCGAAAAAGCCCAGAAGCGAGGATTTTTACTCACCGGGCAAAAAGGCGGGACTGCGACCGGACAGGGCAACAATAGTCTATGCAAACAGGGCAAGGGAGGCGTTTGGCTCCGACATGCCCATCATAATCGGCGGGCTTGAAGCCTCACTGCGCCGTTTTTCCCACTACGATTATTGGGACGACAAGGTTCGCCGTGCCATTCTTTTTGACGCCAAGGCGGATTTGCTGGTCTACGGCATGGGCGAATACGCCACCCGTGAAATCGCAAAACGGCTTAAGCGAAAAATAAAGCCCTCGGAAATCACCGATGTGCGGGGCACGGCATTCATCGCCCCTGCTGATTTTGACTGCAAATTCGAAAAAATTATGCTGCCCTCCTTTGAGGAAACCGTTTCAAACAAGGAGCAATACGCAAACGCCACTCGGCTTGAATATGAGGAGCACGACGCTTTTCGCGGCAGGGCGCTTTGCCAGCCCTGTCAGGGCAGAACCCTTGTTGTTAACCCCCCGGCTTTCCCCCTGACAACGCCGGAGCTGGACGCCGTTGCGGCACTGCCCTTCACTCGGGAGCCTCACCCCATGTATGACGCCTTGGGCGGGGTGCCCTCCATCGAGGAGGTGCGCTTTTCCGTCATCCACAACCG
>JAVVZC010000093.1:0-5186 GCA_036650755.1 Oscillospiraceae bacterium | reverse complement strand
ATGGTAACGTCAATGGTTTCGGAGCGGAGACGGCGTTCAAGCTGCTTTTCCGCAAGGGCGATGCGCTTGTTTTCAAGACCTTGGGTAATGTCCTCCCGCACCTCGTTTGCCAGCTGCCCGATAATGGGGCGCTGGGTTTCGTCAAGCTTGCCCATTTGCTTAAGGATGGCGGTCAGCTCGCCTTTTTTGCCCAAATATTTCACCTTAAGGCTGTCCAAGACTTCAAGGCTTTCCGCGCCAAGAATGTCGGACAGAGAGCCCTCTTTAAGTTTTTGCAAAAGTTCTTTCATGGTAATTCTCCTTGTACAAAGATATTTTGTTTGGGAAATTCGATATAAAAAAAGCCTCCCGCCCCAAGAAAGGGACGAAAGGATTACTTCCGCGGTACCACCCGAATTCGGCAAAAATGCCGCGCTTCAAAGCCCATAACGGAGGCAGCCGTCGGTGATTGACCGATGCTCAGGGGCGAACCAAGCAAATACTCAGCAGGGTGCTTTCAGCCGATGGCAACCCTTCTCTTTGGCGGAGCGAAAATGCTATTTTCCCCATCAACGCTTATAACTTCTACAACTTATATCACATTTTTCACAAATAGGCAAGATTAAATTTGACTAATTTTTTCAACACTATTATAATACATATATTATATGGAGTAATCAAGCCCGAAAAATTGAAGGGAGCGCCTTATGCGGCTTTGCAATTCAAAAACGATGGCAGACGCGGACAGCCGCGCAATACACGTTTTGGGCGTGCCGTCATGCCTGCTTATGACCAACGCGGCACGGCACTTGGCGGACGCCGCCTTGGAGCTTCTTCACGAAAACAAGCGTGCCCTAATTTTTTGCGGTAGCGGAAACAACGGCGGGGACGGCATTGCCACCGCTGTGCGCCTGCTGTCCCAAGGAATTTCCCTCCGCTGTTTCCTTGTGGGAAAGCGGGAAAAAATGACCGCGGACACCGCAGAAATGGAGCGCCGACTAATCGAGGTCGGCGGCGTTTTGGAGGACTTCTCCCCAAAAAACGCCGAAATTCCAAAGCTTGCAATGGACGCGGGCGTTATCATCGACGCAATTTTCGGCATCGGGCTAAGCAGAGAAATAAAGGGCGACGCCCTTGCCGCCGTAAAAATCATAAACGGCGCAAAGGCTCCTGTCATTTCCGCCGACATCCCCAGCGGGGTGGAGGCGGACACGGGGCGGATTTTGGGCGAAGCTGTGAATGCTGACCTGACGCTCACTTTTTCCATGGCGAAGCCGGGGCATTTCGCGGAGCCGGGCTGTTGCTGTCGGGGTCAGCTTCGGGTTTTTGACATTGGGCTTCCAAAGGAAATTTTGGATGAAATCCAAACAGATGTTTTTTCAATCGGACTTGGGGAGCTTTTTCTCCCAAAGCGCCCAAAAATCAGCCATAAGGGCGACTACGGCAGACTGCTCATAATCGGCGGCTGCACGGGCTTTACGGGTGCGCCCGCGCTTTGCGCCCGTGCCGCCGAAAAAGCGGGAGCGGGGCTTGTTTCCCTTGGCGTTCCAAGGGAAATTTATCCCATCGAGGCGTCAAGGCTTTGGAGCAGCATGCCCTTCCCCTTGGAGGACGATAAGGGCAAATTGAGCCTTTCTGCATTGCCCCAAATTTTGGAAAAGCTGTCCCAAAGCGACGCCTGCGTAATCGGTTGTGGGCTTTCCCGAGGGGCGGAATTAACTGAACTTGTGCGCTCGCTTTTGCACACAAGCGCAAAGCCCCTTGTCATCGACGCGGACGGTCTTTTTGCCTTGGGCAATGACCCGGAAACCATAAAATCCGCCCAAACCCCGCCGATTTTAACTCCCCATGAGGGCGAATTTTTGCGGCTGGGCGGCGTTTTGACCGGGGACAGAATTTCCGACGCGCGGAGCTTTGCAAAAAGCCGAAACTGCGTTTTAGTGCTTAAGGGGCACCGCACAATTTGCGCCTTTCCCGAGGGAGAGGTTTACATAATTGATGCAGGCAACCCGGGCATGGCAAAGGGCGGAAGCGGGGACGTTTTGGCGGGGCTGATTGGCGGGCTTTTGGTTCAGTTGCCCCAAAAACATGCCGTTTTAAGCGCCTGCCTAATCCACGGCGCGGCGGGTGACAGCGCCGCAAAAAGGCTGGGTGAATACTCCTTGCTCCCCGAGGACATAATTGAAGAAGTGGCACAAATCACGAAAATAATGACGAGGTGAAAAATGAGGCAGGCGAAATTGCTTGCACTTATGATAGCCCTCCTGTTGCTTGCGGGCTGTTCGCAAGCAGCCCATGGGGAGGAAAAGTTTTTAGAGTGGCGAGACACATTTTCCGCAAGCAAAAACCACGAGGCAAGAGCGGAGCTTTCCGTTGAGGATGGAGAAAAGCACGGCAAATACACGCTTTTATACAGCTCAAACGAGGAAGAAGAAACTGTTGAAATTTTGGAGCCGGAGCTTATAGCCGGCGTTCGGGCACACATCAAAAACAAGGAAACAAGCCTTCAATATGACGGCGTTATGCTGGAAACAGGCTCTGAGCTTTCCGAAACCCTCTCGCCCATGATGGCTCTGCCAAGCTTTGCAAAATGCCTTCGTGAGGGGCATTTGGAAAGGGTCTGGACGGAGGAAAAGGAGGGGCAAGCCCTGCTTGTGGGGGAGCTTGAAATGCCCGACGGCAGCATAATGACCCTTTGGCTGGAGGAAGAAAATTTACAGCCCGCCTTCGCCGCAATTCGGGAGGGCGACACCATACAAATCAAGATAAAATTTTGCGAATTCAGATAAATAGAGGTTTACATAATGGAAAACGCACAAAAGAGATGCTGGGCAGAAATCAGCCTTGCCGCAATTGAACACAACTACCGTGAAATGCGCTCAAAGCTTCCCACAGGCTGTAAATTTTTGGCTGTTGTGAAAGCAAACGCCTATGGTCACGGCGCCATTGCCGTCGCGAAAATGCTGGAGCAAAAGGGCTGTGACTACATCGCCGTCGCCTGTCTTGACGAGGCGGAGGAGCTGCGAAAAGCCGGAATTTGCGCCCCGATTTTAATTTTGGGCCCCACCCCCACGGAGCTTGCGCCAAGACTTTTTGAGCTTAAAATCACCCAAGCCGTGGGCAGTCTTGAAATGGCGCTAGGTCTTTCAAAGGCGCTTGAGGGCAGCGACGCAAGGCTGAAAATCCACTTGAAGCTTGAAACAGGCATGGGGCGCACAGGCTTTGACGTGAAGCGGGGCGATGTGACGGAGCTTCTTGCCGCCCTTAAGCTGAAAAATCTTTACGCGGAGGGAATTTTCACCCATTTTGCCGTCTCCGACGAGCCTTCAAGGGAGGATTACACGGCAAAGCAGTTCAAAATCTTTTGCGAAAGCGTTTCAAAAATCGAAGCTCTCACAGGGCACAGCTTTGAAATAAAGCATTGCGCAAACAGCGGAGCTATGATAAACTATCCCAAGACATATTTGGACATGGTTCGGCCCGGGCTTGCCCTCTATGGGCTTTATCCCGCCGCCGAAACAGGCGAAATTTCCCTTCGCCCCGCCCTCTCCCTAAAAGCCCGCGTCGCCTCCATTACGGAGCACGAAAAAGGCGACAGCATCAGCTATGGCTGCCTTTTCACCGCCACGGAAAAAACCCGTTTGGCTGTGGTTTCCATCGGCTATGCCGACGGCCTCCACAGAATTTTGTCCAACAACATGGACGTTCTCATAAAAGGGCATCGGGTTCATCAGCTTGGGCGCATCTGCATGGACATGTGTATGGTTGACATAACACCATTCCCCGACATTTCCGTCAATGATGTTGCCACAATTTACGGAACTGACGGCAAAAACCTTCTCCCCATCGAAGAACAGGCGGCAAAGGCGCAAACCATCAGCTATGAGCTGCTCTGCGCCATCTCTCCCCGAGTGCCACGGGTGTACATCGACTAGATTTTTTTAATTTATCAAATGTATAAATTTCACTCCGAAGTGAAACAATGTTAGTATGCTCCTACATAAGATGTAGTGGGCAATTTAGCATCGGAGTGTGAAACACAGTGAGCACAGTGAAACGCGGAGACATCTATTATGCCGACCTAAGCCCGGTTGTCGGCAGCGAGCAAGGGGGAATGCGCCCCGTGCTCATAGTTCAAAACGATACAGGAAACAAGCATAGCCCAACGGTGATTGCCGCTGCCATAACCTCCCAAGTCGGAAAGGCAAGGCTTCCCACCCACATTGAGCTGTCGGGTCAAAGCTGCGGTCTGTCCCGGGACAGTGTTATCCTTTTAGAGCAAATCCGAACCATCGACAAATCCCGCCTGCGTGAGCGGATGGGCACGCTTACAGACCCGCTTATGAACGAGGTTGACAGCGCCATCGCCGTCAGCTTTGGCTTGGAGGGATAAATAAATTCTCGCTCCCGAATAAAACGCGGGTCGGCGAAATGTCGGCCCGCGAAACAAAAGACATCCCATGGAAAGGCAGTACATATCATGAAACACAAAAAACTTCTCATCGTTCTTTGCACCGTTTTGGTGCTTGCTTTGGGCGTTGGCATCGGCGCCTATGCCGCCTCAAATTTTGGCAGCCAGTCAGATCCACTGGTGGCAAAAAGCTACCTTACCGACACCCTCACCCCCCAGCTTCAAGCAAGCTTTGCCACAAAGCTTGACCAGCAGGTTCAGCAGCTTGAAGCCGAAATCCAAAACGCGGGCGGAGCGGCAGCCGGCAACTTCAAAACCGTTTCTCTCTCCGCGGGGCAAACCCTTAAGTGCGGTCTTGGCAGTGAAATTGTCCTGAGCAGCGGCTCTGTTTCAAGCGCCGGCAGTGCCGGACTTTCCGACCTTACCGACGGCGTTGCCCTTGCAGTGGGCAAGAGCGTTGTGGCGAACCACCTTTGCGTGGCGATTGGCGAGGGCGACGGCGTTAAGGCAAGCTCCTCCGCCACTGTTTTGGTGCGCGGCGCCTACAAAATCGCTTAAGAGCTTCAACAAAAACAAAAAAATAAAGCTCTCCTTTCCCCCTGTTCAAATCAATCGGGGGGATTGGGGAGCTTTGGATTTTTGCGGCGGACAGACGCTTTACAAATGGCAAAGCTTGGGTTATTATATGCTTAATAATTCCAAAGCCTGTGCCGTGAATTCCATCTGTTTCAGCAGTGAAAAAACCATGATTTGGAGGCACTTTTATGAAAAAAATTCTTTCTGTTTTTCTTGCCGC
>JAVVZC010000092.1:0-5202 GCA_036650755.1 Oscillospiraceae bacterium | reverse complement strand
GACACTCTGCTAACCGCCGATGTGAAATACGACCGTTTTCTCGCCGCAAAGGAGCTGTCCATCAACCTAATCGACGCCGACCATTTTTGCACCGAAAACGTGGTTGTCCCCGTTTTAAAGGAAATGCTTTTGCAGGGCTTCCCCGCCTTGGAGGTAAATATTTCAAAAGCTTCCCGTCAAACGGCGCAATTTTTCTAGGCTCGGGAAAAAACGCAAAAAAAGACTGCCGCGGTAAAAAAACCGCGGCAGTCTCTATTTTTTTACATGCAGCCTCTGTCGCATTTTATGACGCAGTTGTGGTGGGGCAGGCGCGTTTCCACCCTGTCGCTTATCATCAGCTTAAGTTCTTCGTCCGAAAGCTTGCTGTTGAAGGGCACCACGATGTCAAAAAGCAGGTTGGTGTGAGTTCCGCCGGGGACGTGCCGAAAATCGTGGAGGGTAATATCTTTGCTGATGCTGTGGACAATTTCTTCAACAATCGCCTTTAGCCTGTCAAGCTCCTTGTCGTTCACGTTGATGGGGTCGAAGTGGATAACCGCCTCACAGCCCAGCGTCTCGTCCAGCACATTTTCAAGGTCGTCTATAATGCAATGAGCCTCAAAAACGTCGATATCGGAAGGAATTTCGGCGTGGAGGGACATAATCAGCCTGCCGGGGCCGTAATCGTGAACCACAAGGTCGTGCATGCCCACAATGGGCGGATGCGCCATTACGATGCTCTCAACCTTTGCGATGAATTCACGGCTGGGCGGCGCGCCCAAAAGCGGCTCCAAGGTTTCCTTTGCGGAGCTGATGCCCGAATACATAATGAAGCCCGAAACCAAAAGTCCGGCGTAGCTGTCCAAATTAAGGGAGGTGTAATGGGAAATAATCAGCGAAGCCAAAACCGCCGTGGTGGCGATAACATCGCTTAGGCTGTCAATGGTTGTGGCATTCATGGAGGGGGATTTGAAAAGCTTGTAGAGCAGCCTGTTGTAGCACGCCATGTAAAGCTTCACCACAATTGAGGCGCATAAAATCACCACCATGGGCTGGCTAAAGCGGAGATTTTCGTTGCTTCCCAAGCTGCGCAGTGAGCTGACCGCAAGTTCGAAGCCCATCAGGATGATAACCATGGAGACGATAAACCCGGTTATGTACTCAAAACGGCCGTGACCAAAGGGGTGCTCGGGGTCAGGTTTTTTGCCCGAAAGCTTGAAGCCCACCATGGCGATAATTGAGGAGCCGGCGTCGGACAGGTTGTTGAAGGCGTCGGCGATGATGGCGACGGAGCCGGAAGTAAGCGCCACCGCAAGCTTACCGGAAAAAAGCAGGACGTTAAGCAAAACGCCCACTATTCCGCTGATTATTCCGCTTTTGCGGCGGGCGTCAAAGTCGTCGCAGTTAACGCCTAGGCGTTTTAGTTTTCTGATATAAAAAAACATTGTTTTTTACCTCTTATAAGCAAATATTACTGCTTGTTTTGCGCTTCATTCCTTGGATAAGCGCCTTTGTTTCCCCATCCACCCTGCGGGAGTCGCAGATTTTTTGGAGCGCCTTGTTGAAGGTGAAGTCCTCAAGGCTGTTGTGCAGGAGATAGGGCATTGTATGCTTTGGAAGCTTCACATAGCACATTGAAAGTGCCCAAGCAAGCGCCATTTTAACGTAATAATTTTCGTTTTTGATGCTGTCAAAAATGTTCAGAATTTGGGGCAGATAGTCCTCTGAAATGTAGTAGTTCAGAAGCATCACAAGCCCAAAGCGAAGGTCAAAGGGGCTGTCGGAGCCGAAATATTCGCCCAAAAAGTCCCAAACGCGTTCCCTGTGGGTTTTCGTAATTTTCAGTCCGGCGCAAAAGCTGTCGCACACCGACCAGTTGCGGATGTGGGGGACAAAAGCACTCACCTGCTCTAAAATTTCCTCGATATCGCCGGGCAGAAAGCCGATTGTCATGCCCTGTAGCAGAGTTTCCTCCATGAATTCGTGGCGGTTTTGGGAAAAATAATCCCGCCACCCGTCACGGGCAAGCTCGCTTGCAAGACCGCGAATAAGAGGCAGGCGCACACCAATTATGCTGTTCTCACCCGGCAAAAGAGCGGCGGAAAAATCCCGATATTCGGGCTCTGCCAAGGCGAAAAGCGCGTCGCGCATTTTTTCATATATTTCGCTCAAGGGCTGACCCTCCCTCAAGCTCCAAAAGCTGTTTTTTGATGTCAAGCCCGCAGGCAAAGCCCACAAGAGCGCCGCCGGAGCCGATAACTCGGTGGCAGGGCGTGATGATAAGGATTGGGTTTTTGTTGCAGGCGCCGCCCACGGCGCGAAAAGCCTTGGGACTGCCAACAGCCTCCGCGATGAATTTGTAGCTTCGGGTTTCGCCGTAGGGGATATCGCGCAAAGCCGCCCAAACCCGCTTTTGGAAAGCCGTGCCCTGCTCGGAAATTGGAAGTTCAAAGCTTCGACGTCTGCCCTTGAAATATTCAAAAAGCTGACGCGCCACAAGCTGGCAAAATGAGTCGGGCGGAGCGGGAAAAGCCCCCTCCTCCGTTGTTGAAACGGAGATGACGGCGTTTTCCGAACAGCAAATTTTAAGGTTTCCACCGGGAAAGCTGTACACGGCGCAGATTTCGTTCTCCATTTTTGGAGCACCTCTTTTTGTTTTTGAAGGATGGCGTGTTCATTCGCCGCTGCGCTCTCGCTCCCACTGCTCCTGCTGCTTAAGACGGCTTTCCGCCTGTGCCATTTCAAGGCTTTCGGTGTGCATGGCGGCTGTAAGGTTTGTGGCGGCGGCTTTGTTAAGGATGGCGCGGACGGTTTTTTCAAGCTCGCCGTTCCTTGAATAGTCAGCCTTTTGGACAAAATTGACCCGTTCGTCCAAAATCAGCTGATTTGCGTCGCCCTTTTCCTCCTGATAAACCGCGATGGAATGCCCGCCGTGGTCGCGGACGATTTTCATGCAGGGCACATCGGTGAAGCCGTCGCCGATGTAAAGCATGTTGCGGAAGGGAATGCGGCGCTTTTCCTCGGGCATGGAGTCGTTAAGCCCCCGATTGTCCGTAACGTTCAGCTTGCCCTTGTTAATTCTGAAAATAAACTGGGTTTTACTGGTGAAATTTACAGCCATTGCGGGCCAGCAGGGCTCGCCGTGCTCGTCGTAGCAGTATTCCGCGGCGTAAATTTCCTTGAATTCATCGGCAATTGAGGTGCCTTCAATGATTTCCTTCAAGCCGGAGGAGATTATGTAGTGCTCAGGCACCATGCCAAGCTTTTCGCAGTATTCGTTTATGCGCTTGAACCAGCCCTTAACGCCATTGAAAAGAACCACGTTTTTCCCAAGGGATTGGAGGGTTTTTCGGGTAAAAACCATTTTTCCCTTTGCTTCTTGGCACATAACAAACATATAGGCAAGAATTTGGTCCATGTGGTTGTCCTGCATGGTTTTCTCGCATTTTTTCCAAAATTCATCGGAGGACATGCCAATTTCCGGGATAAATGCGTACTCCTGCATATCCCGAGGCGAAAGCGTTTTGTCGAAGTCATACATAAACGCGAAAATCGGTTTTTCTGACATTGTTATCGTCCTCCTTAATCATGTTTAATACACGTTTAAGTCCTGTTTAAGACAAGTTTAGCGCTTATTCTGCTGTCTTTGCGTCTCCCCTGCCCTTTTCTTTCTCGTTTTCTTCTTTTTTGTCAATGCTGTCTATGATAAATTCCGAAGTGATTTTGCAAATATAGCTTTCAACGGCAAGGCGCATGGCGATTTCCGGCAGCTCATCCGTGGCGTTGAGAACCTTGTCCCGAACCTCGATTGCGCTGTTTTCGATCATGTCACGGAAGCCGTTGAAGAAGTCCTTTTCCTCTTTGTCCCGCTTGCACTGCTTGATAAGCGTGCCCGTGTCCGTGACGGAAAGCACTTTTTTTAGTCGCAGGATAATGGCAAGGTGAACCAAATGCTCCCTTGCGTATTTTTTCCCCTTTGCCCGGGGCAAAAGCTCTGCCTTGATGTAGTTGTTCACCATGGCGGAGCTTAATTTGTCATCGTCCCTCAGCCCTGTGCGGCTCCTTGACAGAAAATCCAACACCTGGTCCATATAAAGCTCGATGTCCGGGAAAGCTTCATAAGAAGGAAATTTGAGCTGCTCGGGAAGTCCTTCCAATTGTTTTATATCGTCCATTCGATTGGCTCCTCATAATGTATTGCTTCAGCCGTCTCCGGCAAATTAACGGATATTTTAGAATAGTATATTACATTTCCGTGAACAATGCAAGTATGCCTTATACTTACTTGACATATTGTTTATGATGCAATATAATATTGATTATTAGATTGCACGTTAAGGAGACTTTCAAAATGGTAAAGAAAATTTGTATGTTTGGCGATTCAATCGCAAAGGGTGTAATAATCGACGAAGCCCGGGGCAGATACGCCGGCACTAAGCGCTCCTTCGCAAATATAATAAGCGAGGCGGAGCCTTGGATAAGCCTCAAAAACTATTCCATGCTGGGCTGCACCGTTTCAAAGGGTCAGAGCCTGCTTGCCCGCCATCTTGCCGACGTTCAGGATTGCGATTTGGTGGTGCTGGAATACGGCGGAAACGACAGCGACCACAACTGGGCGGAGGTTGCTTCTTCCCCCGAAAGCGCCCATCTTCCAAAAACTCCCATCGGCAGCTTTGCGGAAATCTATCAGGAAATCATCGACGTTCTCCGTGATATGGGCAAAAAAATCGTGATGCTGAACCTCCCCCCTATCCACTCCAACAAATATTTTGCTTGGTTCGGCGGCGGACTTGACCGAGGCAGCATTCTTCAATGGCTGGGCGGCAGTGAGGACGCGATTTTCAAGTTTCACGAAAAATACAACAGCTGCGTCTGCAAATTGGCGGCGGAAAACAGCGTACCGCTTGTGGACATTCGCTCCGCCTTCCTCAATCTTCCCGATTACAGCGACTATCTTTGCGCCGACGGCATCCACCCAAACGAGGCTGGTCACCAACTTATCGCCCGGGTAATTTCCGAAAATATCCCCGGTCTGACCAAGCTTTTCGCGCCTCTCCCCATGGCGGTTTCCTGCGTATAATTGTGTTTTTCGGTTGACAAGCCGGGGCATATGTTGTATTCTAAAGTGCGGCGGTTTCCGTCGCACTTTCCCGTCCCCCGGCTTCTGCCGGCACCCCCACAAGGAGCGGTATCGAAGTGGTCATAACGGCCCTGACTCGAAAT
>JAVVZC010000091.1:0-5314 GCA_036650755.1 Oscillospiraceae bacterium | reverse complement strand
CTGTCTTACGAAAACATCAGCGTTGAAATTGAGGAGCTGAACTCCGAAAGCTTTGACCAAGATGACATCATAATCGAAAAGCCCCTCCCCGCTCCTCCAAAGCAATCCAAGCACATTGTTTCCACCATTTTCGGCGGGCTTCTCGCCCTCCTTATCGGCGTTGTTTTCTTGGCGCTTGCCGCCGTGGGCGTCTGCTTTGTCGCCGCAATGTTCAACCTTTTCATGTGCGGGCTTCAGCTTCTCAGCACCCCCACAAACTCTCTGCTGCTGTTCGGCGGCGGTCTGATTTTCGGCGCTGTGGGTCTTGTAATCATTTGGCTGGCAGCTTGGGCGGCAATCACAATCATCACAAGGCTGTTCGCCGCCATCAATCGGCGGGGACTTCCCGTCCTTGGCAAGGAGCGTGACGCATAATGAAAAAAGCTTGGAAAATCGTCCTTCTGCTCGCCGCCTTCATGTGCGGGCTGGGTCTTATCTGCGCTGTCATTTCACTTTTCATGGGCGGCAGCTTTTCGGAGCTGTTCAGCAATGAGCTGGCGGCCGCCACCCTTAAGCAAATTTCACCCGAGGGTATCTGGAACGGCATTTTAGTTTTCTTCGGGGCATAAAAAAATTCCTCGGTGGGCTGTCGTCGCTCTTGGCGTCCCACCGGGGATTTTTTCGCTTTTTCACCCCCGCCACCTGCCAAAATTTTATCACAGCCTCCGCTGTTTTTCGTGTATTTCCGCCAATTTCACATAAATTTTGCCCTCAAAATGAAATCCTCCCGGTTTTTTTGTCTGTTTTCAAGCCAAGCGCTCAAATTGTGTCAAAATTTACGGTTGCCAAATGCCATTGAGCGTGGTAATATTCAATACACAGCTCAAATACATTTGGTTTTCACAGGGAGACACTCACTATGAAAAACGGAAACAATCCAAAATTTTATCTGGTTGAAGCAAGCATGCTGCCCGAGGTCTTTTCAAAGGTTGTCAAGGCGCGGGAGCTTCTTGAAACCGGTGAAGCCCCAACGGTTGCGGACGCCGCCGCCCAAGTTGGCATCAGCCGCAGCGCCTTCTACAAATACAAGGACTCTGTCACCCCCTTTCAAGACCTTAAGCGGGGGCGCATCATCACCTTCCACATCACCCTGCGGGACAGGATGGGTGTTTTATCCACCGTTCTTTCGGTGGTTTCAAGCACCGGTGCCAACATCCTTACAATCAACCAAAGCATCCCCATAAACGGCGTCGCCCTTGTGACCATCTCCGTTGAAACCACGGGCATGGCAATCACAAGCGAGGAGCTTCTAATTAGCGTTCAGGCTCAAACAGGCGTCATGAAGGTGGACGTTATCGCGGGCTGATTACAAACCAAGCAGGAGGAATTTTTTATCATGGCAAAAATTGCAATTTGCGGCTACGGAATTGTTGGCAGCGGCGTTGCGGAGGTCATCTCCGAAAATGCGGACAGCATTGCGAGAAACGCGGCTGAGGACATTTCCATCAAATATATTCTGGACAAACGCGCTTTCCCGGGCGACCCCTTCGAAAAGCTCATCGTAAACGACTTTTCCATCATCGAAAACGACCCGGAGGTCAGCATCGTTGTTGAAACCATGGGCGGCTTGGGCGTTGCCTACGAATTTACAAAGCGGGCGCTGCTCTCGGGCAAAAACGTTGTCACCTCAAACAAGGAGCTTGTTGCCTCAAAGGGGCACGAGCTTATCGCCATTGCCAAGGAGCGAAACCTCAACTACCTTTTTGAAGCCAGCGTGGGCGGCGGAATTCCCATTATTCGCCCCATCACCCAATGCCTTGCCGCAAATCGGCTGGACGCTGTTTACGGCATCCTTAACGGCACCACAAACTATATCCTCAGCGAAATGATCCAAAAAGGCGCAAGCTTTGAGGACGCTCTCGGCTCCGCCCAAAGCAAGGGCTATGCGGAGCGTGACCCCTCGGCGGACATCGACGGGCTTGACGCCGCCCGAAAAATTTGCATTCTCTCGGATCTGTGCTTCGGCAAGCACATGAACCCCGATGACATAAAAACTCAGGGCATTCGCGGCGTTACCAACGCCGATGTGCTTTACGCCAAGGGGCTTAACTGCAAAATCAAGCTTTTGGGTCGTGGGCTTCGCACAAGCCACGACACCGCAACCGCCTATGTCGCCCCCCATTTGGTCAGCAATTCCAGCCTGCTCTCCAATGTTGACGGCGTTATGAACGGCATTGTGGTTCACGGAAACGCTCTTGGCAACGCCATGTTCTATGGCGCGGGCGCCGGCGCGCGCCCCACGGCAAGCGCCGTTGTCGCGGACGTTATCGACGCCGTTAAACACTCCCACGCCCGCAAATACCTTGATTGGGACGACGCACCCCAAGGCTACTTTACCGACAGCAGTCTTGTTCCCTCCCGCTTTTATGTGCGGGCGGTGACCAGCCTTCAACAAATCGGCTGGGCATTCGGAAAGGTCAATTTCGTCACCTATCCCGGCGCGCCCGAGGACGAATACGGCTTCTCCACCGACGTCTATGACGAAGCCACAATGCAAAAGCTTACCGGCGGCATGAACGTTCGTTCCATGTTCCGCATTCTCGATATGCAATAATTAACGGCTCGCCCCGCTCCCCGCATAGAATATGGGAGCCGTCCCCGCAATCCTTATTCCCACAAATGGAGGAAAACTTTTTATGCTTATTGTTCAAAAATTCGGCGGCAGCTCGGTGGCGGACGCCGAAAAGGTTGCAAGGGTCGCCGGAATAATTGCCGACACCTATTGCGAGGGCAACGATGTTGTCGTTGTGCTCTCCGCCCAAGGCGACACCACCGATGAGCTTTTGGAAAAAGCCGCCGAGGTGAACCCCAACCCCTCAAAACGGGAGCTGGACGTTCTTCTCTCCACAGGCGAACAAATTTCCGTTGCACTTATGAGCATGGCGCTGGAAAAGCTGGGGCTTCCCGTTGTCTCCCTGACCGGCTGGCAGGTTCAAATGAGCACAAACTTCGAATACAGCAACGCCCGCATCCGCTCCGTCTCCACGGAACGGCTTTCCCAAGAGCTTGACAAGCGCCGCATCGTCGTGGTCACCGGTTTTCAGGGCGTTAACGGCACAGGCGACATCACAACCCTTGGCAGGGGCGGCTCCGACACCTCCGCTGTTGCCATCGCCGCCGTGCTCCACGCCGACAAGTGCCAAATCTTCACCGATGTTGAGGGTGTTTTCACAGCCGACCCCCGAAAGGTAGAGGGCGCAAAAAAGCTGGACGAAATTACTTACGACGAAATGATGGAGCTTGCCTCCCTGGGCGCTCAGGTTTTGCACAACCGCTCCGTTGAAATGGCAAAGCGCTATGGCGTTAACCTTGAGGTTCTCTCAAGCTACGAGAGAAAACCCGGCACACAAATTAAGGAGGTCGTGAACAAAGTGGAACAAATGAAAATCAGCGGCATTGCAAAGGACACAAACGTGGCGCGCATCGCCGTTGTCGGCGTTGAGGATAAGCCCGGCATAGCCTTCAAAATATTCCGTGCCCTTGCAAACGCAAAAATAAACGTGGATATCATCCTCCAATCAATTGACCGTAACGGCACCAACGACATCAGCTTCACCGTTGCGGAAAGCGAGCTTACCCGTGCCTTTGACATCCTTAAGGACAGAAAAGAAGCCATTGGCTACCGTGAGCTTTTCGCGGAAAAGAACGTGGCAAAGGTCAGCATTGTGGGCGCCGGAATGCTCTCCTCCTCCGGCATCGCCGCCACCATGTTTGAAGCGCTTTGCGACGCGAAAATCAACATCCAAATGATTTCCACCAGTGAAATAAAGGTTTCCGTCCTCATTGAGGAGTCCTATGCCGACAAGGCGGTTCAAGTAATCCACAACAAGTTTTTCAGCTAAACCCTCACAAAAAAATCAATGCGTGCCCCGAACCATTTTGGTTTGGGGCACGCAATTTATTTAAACCTGTTCGCTTTGCAATTATTGCTTTGGCAAAACGGGCAGGGGTTTTGTGTTTCCGGCATCGGGCTTTGCCACGTCCTTGGGCTCAACGGCTTGGTCAAGCTTTATCTTAACCTCAAGGGTTTCGCCGCCGCGGAAAATTTCGACGGTGACTGTGTCCCCCGCAACGTAGTTCTTTTTGATGTTGCTAAGGTCGGACATGGTTTTGATTGGGGTTCCGTCCACGGCTGTAATGATGTCACCGGCTTTTACGCCGGCTTTTTCGGAGCAGCCGCCCGGAACCAGCTCGTTTACAAAAACGCCCTCGGTCATGTTGTAATATTGAGCGGCGGCGCTGTCAACTGTTCCCGCCGTGATGCCAAAGCTGACCTTGCCGGAGCTGACGCTGCCGTTTTGGATTAGCTGGTCAATGATTGTGGCGGCGTCATTGATGGGGATTGCAAAGCCCAGCCCCTCAACGCCTGCGGAGGAATATTTTGCGGTTACAATTCCGATAACCTCGCCACGGCTGTTGTAAACGGGGCCGCCGGAGTTGCCGTCGTTAACGGCGGCGTCGATTTGGAACATGTTGTTTGTAACTGTTGTGCCCGTCTCCCTGTCGGAGGTGGTGATTTTTCTGTCCAAGGCGCTGACGGTGCCGCTTGTCATGGTGAAAGCAAGCTCGCCCAGCGGGTTGCCGATTGCGTGAACGGTTTCACCGACCTTCATGGATGAACTGTCGCCCAAGGTGGCGGCGTCAAGACCTTTTGCGTCGATTTTAAGGACTGCAAGGTCAAATTGTTCCTCACCGCCCACGATTTTTGCCTCGTGGCTGGAGCCGTCGTTAAGCATGACGGAAATTTTGTAGCCGCCCAAATAGGCGTTTTTGATGACGTGGTAGTTGGTGACGATATAGCCGTCGCTTGTGACGATGAAGCCGGAGCCGGACACCGCCGCCGAGGACTTCATGCCGAAGTAGTTGGTGTAGGTGATTTCGGTGGAGATGCCCACCGCCTGCTTGCAGCCCAAGGCATAAACCTGCTCGCCGCTAAGCTCCTTGCCGCTTGAAGCCACAACCGAGGGGCTTTGAGTTTCGCCCGGAGGCGCCACATTCAGCACGCTGCCGCCCTTTTCCTGAAACTTGGGCATTTGGCTTGCAACGATAACGCCGCCGCCGATGCTGCCCAAAAGCGCGCAGACAAGGCAAAGACTTGCCACCTTTAAAAAGCCCTTATGGGATTTCTTTTCTCTTTTCTTTTTTGCCGGCTTCTCCGGCGGGGTATAGTAGTAGCGCGGGGTGACAGGCTCCTCCGCCTTGGGCGCATAGTTTGCGTCCATATATGAGCGGTGAGGAATATCCTCCCGAGTGTAGTTGTATTCTGTGCCCTCGC
>JAVVZC010000090.1:0-5360 GCA_036650755.1 Oscillospiraceae bacterium | reverse complement strand
CAGTCCCTTAAAGCAGCCGTCCGCGCCGTCGGGAACTCTGATAATAAACGCGGGCTTATCGGTTAGCTTTGAATTTTTTTCAAGCAAGGAGTTGTAATATCCGCTGTCGCTTATCATCAGGGTTTTGCCGCCCAGGGAAACGCCGGAGCCGGCGAGAGTTGCCAAAACCACGGTGTTTTTTATGTAGGGCGGCGACATTTGGATTTTGCTGTTGTCCTCGTCATAGGCAAGCCCGCCCATAACGCAGTCCACATTGCCGGAGGTTAGCTCCACCTCCGCTTGGGAAACGTCAATAGCCAAGAACCTTGTGCGCCAGCCCAGCTTTTGACAGACCGCCGTTGCAAGGTCGATATCAAAGCCTGTGGGATTGCCGTTTTCCACAGAGCCGGAAAAGGGGAGACGCCCCGGGTCGTAGCCGATGATGAAGTTGCGCTTTTCGGGCTTTTCGCCAAGGTTTTCAAGTGCCTTGGCGTCCCCCTCCAAAAGCGAGAGGTCGGAGCCGAACCACTTGACCGAAAGCTCCCGAAGCTTGCCCTCGTCCTGCAAAACGGCGAGAGCGGCGATTACGGCTTCGCCCGCCTTGTCGCCGGGGCGGAAGCCGATGCAAAACTGCTGATTGTCAATGTTGTCCAAAATGCTGTAGCTGTCGTTGCCGCCGATTTTGCAGCCAAAAAGAGAGAGAAACAGCCCAAGCGCCAGCAAAAGCGCCAGAGCCGATTTAAGTTTTTTCATAATGCACCACCGATTTATATTGAGGTTTTTTGCGCCAATTCCACTGAATTTCCGCAAAAAACGCCTGTTGCCGCTACTATAATATTATAGTAGCGGCAACAATTCAAGCTGTATTTGTAAACTTGGAGATATTTCCGTTTTTTACTCGGCGGAGTAGCGGGAGAGAAATTGCTTTGTGCGCTCCTCGCTGGGGTTTCCGAAAACCTGCTGGGGAGTGCCCTGCTCCGCGATTACGCCCTCGTCCATGAAGATTACTCGGTCCGCGACCTCACGGGCAAAAGCCATCTCGTGGGTCACGATTATCATGGTGGTGTTTTTGTCCGCCAGCTCCCGAATGACCTTTAGAACGTCGCCCGTCAGCTCCGGGTCAAGGGCGCTGGTCGGCTCGTCAAAGCAGAGAATGTCCGGGTGCAACGCCAGCGCCCGGGCGATTGCCACACGCTGCTGCTGACCGCCGGAAAGCTGGTGGGGGTAGAGCTTCAGCTTTTCGGAAAGCCCCATTTGCTCCATGATGGAACGGGCGTTTTCCTCAAGCTCAGACAGGATTTGCTTTGAGTTTTTCTTAAAATCCGGGCGGGATTTTGCAAGCAGCTCGCTTGCCAGCATCACGTTTTTCAGCGCGGTGTATTGGGGAAAAAGGTTGAAGCTTTGAAAAACCAAGCCAAAATGCAGACGCTTTGTGCGAATTTCGCTCTCCCTTTGGGTGGAGGGGTCTTGGGCGTCAAAAAGCACTTCGCCATTGACGGAGATTTGCCCGCTGTCCGGTCTTTCCAAAAAGTTAAGACAGCGCAAAAGGGTGGTTTTGCCGGAGCCGGAGGAGCCGATTATGGCGATTGCCTCGCCTTTTTCCAAAGAGAAGTCGATGCCCCGAAGAACCTTTGTGTCGCCAAAGCTCTTGTTGATGTTTGAAACTTCCAAAATTGCCATGTGGGCACCTCCTTATCTGAAATAATCCAGCTTTTTCTCAAATTTTCCGAACAAAATGGTTAAAATTCCGCTGAAAGCAAGGTAGAACACGCCGGTGTAAAACAGGGGCCAAATAAGCCCATCGCTTTTTGCAAAGGCTTGACCGTTCCAAATGATTTCATAAACCGCGATTACTCGGACAAGTGAGGTGTCCTTAACAAGGGTTATGATTTCGTTGCCCATGGGCGGGACAATGCGTTTTATAACCTGCAAAAGTGTTACCTTGAAGAAAATTTGGGATTTTGTCATTCCCAAAACCTGCCCCGCCTCCTGCTGCCCGATGGGGATTGCCTCGATGCCGCCACGGTAAATTTCGGAGAAATAGCAGGCGTAGTTAAAGACAAAGGCGACAATCGCCGCCGTGAAGCGGGGGAGCAGAGGAAGGTCAAACAAAAGTCCGGGCCCGTAATAGACGATCAGGAGCTGAAGCATCAGGGGAGAGCCGCGCACCACCCAAATTATTGTCTTTATGGGATAACGTAAAAAAGCACACTTGCTCATGGAGCCGAAGGAGATGATTAGTCCCAGCGGCAAAGCCAAAGCAAGGGTGAGCATAAAAATTTGAAGTGTGGTGGCAAAGCCTTCAAGCAGTGATAGTGTGACAGTCCAAAACATTGCGCGACCCCCTAAATGGATTTTACATTCTCAAAGGCAGAGAGCTTTTCCCTCTGCCTTTGAGCTTTTTTGTTTTTTTAAAAGAAAATTACTGGGCGATGATTGCTTCCTGTACGCCATAGGTTTTTGCGATTTCTGTCATTTTGCCGCTGGCAAAGAGGTCCTTTAAAATCTTGTTGGTTTCCTCGGCAAGATTGGAGCCCTTGCGGAAGCCGATGCCGTATTCCTCGCTGGTGAGCTTAACTGTGAGAGCAAGGTTTGGATAGCTTGTGCCCTCGCCAACCATGGCGCCCGCCATGAGCAGGTCGATGATGCAGGCGTCGGAAGCGCCGGAGGCAACCTCCATCAGAGCGTCGGACTGGGTGAGAACCGCAGTCATGTTAACACCAAGATCCGTTGCGGCAGCTTCGCCGGCGCTGCCGGACTCAACTGCAAACTTAAGATCCTTGATGCTTTCCTTGCTGGTGTATTTGTCGGCAACATCGGCGGCAACAACAACTACCTGAGCGTTGTTTGCATAGGCGTTTGTGGTTGCCATGGCTTTTTTGACATCATCGGTAAGGGTCATGCCGTTCCAAACGCAGTCGATGCTTTTGGATTCCAGCTCCATGATTTTGTTGTCCCAGTTGATTTCGATGAACTCGACTTCAACGCCAAGAGCTTTTGCGACTTCCTTTGCCATGTCGGCGTCAAAGCCGATCCATTCGCCATTGTTGTTTTTGAAGTCCATGGGGGCAAACTCTGTCATGCCAACAATGAGGGTGCCTTTTTCTTTAAGGTAGCTGAGGTCGCTGTCATCGGATTTTTTTCCGCAACCGGCAAGAGCGCCGAAGCAAAGGGTGGTTGCAAGCAAGAGAGCAAGAAGTGATTTGATTTTTTTCATTTTTAGTTCCTCCGTTTTTTTTGGTTGATTTGTTTGTAAGTGCATTCTATCACATTAGCGAGATAAAGCAAGCACTAATTTAGCGAAGTGCTGTGCAAAATTTGCACAGTAAAACAAATGTCGGATTTTTTAAAGGCTTTTCAAGGAATTTAGGTTATTTTGCCGGGGCTTTTACATTTTGTTAACCTTTTTTGCCGTTTTCTTGTTATACTATATTGGAAGAAGTTTTTGCATAAGCCCCCAAATCGGCATATGCCTAAGCATAAATAATTGGAAGGACGTGCTTTTATGTCTAAAAAAGCGCTAGTAGTGGAGGATGACCCCAATATTGCCGAGCTTTTGCGGCTCTATCTGGAAAAAGACGGCTTCGATGTTCTAATCGCCTCCGACGGAGGCACCGGAGTGCGTTTAGCTCTGGGGGAAAATCCGGATTTTGTCCTTCTGGACATCATGCTCCCCGTTTTGGACGGCTGGCAGGTATGTCGAAAAATTCGTGAAACCTCCCGCATTCCCATCATAATGCTCACAGCCAAGGGCGAAACCTACGACAAGGTCAACGGGCTTGAAATGGGCGCGGATGACTACATCGTAAAACCCTTTGAAGTCAAGGAGCTTTTGGCGCGGGTTCACGCCGTTTTGCGCCGCACAGGGCCGGATGAGAAAAAAAGCGGCGAGAAAAAGCTCAGCTTTGACAAGCTCATCATCAACCTTGATTCCTATGAGCTAATCGTTGACGGCAAGCGTGTTGACACCCCACCAAAGGAAATGGAGCTGCTGTTCCATCTTGCGGCGTCGCCCAACAGGGTCTACACCCGCAACCAGCTTTTAGATGAGGTTTGGGGCTTCGATTACTTTGGCGACTCCCGCACAGTTGACGTTCACGTCAAGCGCCTTCGTGAAAAGCTGGAGGGCGTTTCCGACCAGTGGGTTCTAAAAACCGTTTGGGGCGTGGGCTACAAATTCGAGCTTAACGAGAAAAAATGAAAAGCATATATTTTAAAAACTTTATGATGACCGCCATTTTGGTAGTTTTCAGCTTTGCGATTTTGGGCGCTTCCTTCATTTTCTTGGGGCGGAGCTTTGCCCTTAACGAAAAGCAGGAAAGCATTGCGAAAAATGCCCAGCAAATTTCAAAGGCGGCGTCCGCCTTCACCGAAAACGGCGAGCTTTCCGGCTGGACACTGCGGCTTATTATCAGCGCCGTCAGTCAGAGCACAGACACCCAAATCCTCATCACCGACATCGGCGGAACCGTCATTTCCTGCTCCGATATGGAAATCGTCTCCCCCAATATGGGCAAGCGCATCAGCACAAATATCATTGCCGAGCTTGCAAAAAACGGAACCTACAAACGTCTCACTCCTTTGGGAGACGTTTACAACGCGCGGAAATACTACGTTGAGGGACGTCCAATCCTCTCAATGAGCGGCGATGTTGTTGTGGGCTATGTCTTTGTGGGCACCGATTACACAACAATCGCGGAGGCATGGAGCACGTCCTCGGCGGTGTTCGTTGTCACGGCGGCAATAATCCTTCTGATGGCGCTGGTCATGTCCTACTTCACCTCAAAGCGTCAGGCGGAACCCTTGAACGAAATGGCGTCCGCGGCACGGCGCTTTGCCCACGGCGACTTCTCCGCAAGAGTTGCGGACGAGGGGCGCAGCGACGAAATAGGCGCGCTCACCGAATCCTTCAACACCATGGCGGAGTCCTTGGAAAAATCGGAGCAGCTCAGCTCCGAATTCATCGCCAATGTCTCCCACGAGCTGAAAACCCCCATGACAACAATCTCCGGCTTTGCGGACGGCATTTTGGACGGCACCATCCCCAAGGATCAGCAGGACAGATACCTTGCCACCATTTCCAGCGAAACCAAGCGGCTTTCCCGACTTGTGCGGCAAATGCTGCAAATGAGCCGCATCCAATCCACCGACCCGGGCACGCTGCTGAATAACAGCTTCGATTTGTCCGAGGTCATTGCAAGAACGCTGCTCACCTTCGAAACAAAAATAACCGCCGCGGGGCTTGATGTGGACGCCCAAATCCCCGAGGAAACCATGATGGTGCGCGGTGACGCGGATTCCATCACCCAGGTTTACTACAACCTTTTGGACAACGCCATCAAGTTCGCGGAGCGGGGCTCCACCCTTAAAATTGCACTTTG
>JAVVZC010000089.1:0-5378 GCA_036650755.1 Oscillospiraceae bacterium | reverse complement strand
TCCCCCCACCTTGCCGACCTTATCGCGGCGGGTGAAGTGGTTGAACACCCCGCCTCCGTCATCAAGGAGCTTTTGGAAAACTCCTTTGACGCGGGCGCAAAAAATATTTCCCTTGCCCTAAAGGGCGGCGGCATGAGCTATATCCGTGTCACGGACGACGGGCTTGGAATGCTGCCCGAGGACGCCGGGCTTTGCTTTATGCGCCACGCCACCAGCAAGCTTAATTCCGAGCGTGGGCTTGAAGCCATCGGCTCCATGGGCTTTCGGGGCGAGGCGCTGGCGGCAATTTCCGCCGTTTCCCGCATTGAGCTTATCACCCGCCGTCGTGGCAGTGATAATGGCACCCGAGTTGTTTTGGAGGGCGGCGACATCCTTGAAATGACCGCCTTTGGCTGTCCCGAGGGCACAACAATGACCGTCCGCGACCTTTTTTACAACACCCCCGCCCGCCTGAAATTTATGAAAAGCGATAGGGCGGAGGGCGCCGCCTGCGTGAACACCGCCCTGCGCTGTGCCCTTGGCAGACCGGAAATTTCCGTCCGCTGTCTCCGTGACGACAGGGAGGAATTTTTCTCCCCCGGCGACGGAAAAATCGGCTCCGCCGTCTACAGCCTTTTGGGGCGTGAGGCGGCGTCCCAGCTTTTGGAATGCTCCTTGGAGGACGAAACAGCCGCCGTTTCCGGCTTCGTCGGCTCTCCGAATTTTGGCCACGGCAACCGTGCCCGCCAGTTTTTCTTTTGCAACGGACGCTGTATCAAGTCCCCGCTTTTGCAATCCGCCGTGGAGCAGGCATACAAAAACACACTGCTGACCGGGCGCTACCCCGCCTGTGCCATCTATCTTTCCATCAGCCCCGCCGCCGTTGACGTGAACGTCCACCCCGCAAAAACCGAGGTGAAATTCCGTGAGGAGCGCAAAACCTTTGACAGCGTTTATTACGCCGCCTTGGGCGCGCTTAAGTCGGAGAGCGGCAGTGCGGAAATTGCCCTTTCCCCAAGCACAAAGGCGGTCATCGCCCCGAAAAAGGACTTTTACAAATCCATGGACGCGGGTCAGTTCCGCAACAAATTTTCCGAAGGCGGCGAAAAGTCCGCCCCTAATTCCCCGCCCGCTCAAGCCTTCAAGAGTGAGCGCGCGCCTGCAATCCCCTCCTATCAGCAAAGCTTTAGCCTTCCCCAAACGCCTAAAGGCGACCGTGTCGCGGTTCACGAAAATTCCTCCCGCTACGTGGTGACAAGGGACAATCCCGCCCCCGAAGCGCCGCCCCAAGCCGTCGAAAACGACTTTCGCTTGGTGGGCGAAGCCATGAAAACCTACATAATTGCGGAGCAGGGCGAGGCTCTTATCCTCATCGACAAGCACGCCGCCCATGAGCGCATTATTTTTGACCGTCTCCGTGCTCAAACTCACGAAATTATGTCCCAAACCCTGATGGTTCCCATAACCCTTGACCTTAGCGGTGAGGAAATTGAGCTTTTGGAAAATAACAGCGAGCTGCTTTCCCGACTGGGCTTCGAAACGGAACCTTACGGCGCGGGCAGCGTCATAATCCGTGCCGTCCCCGCGGACACGGCGGAGAGTGACGCCGTCCCCCTGCTTGAGGAAATTTGCGAAAAGCTGAAAAAAAGCGCCAAGCTTTCTCCCAGCGACGTGACGGACGAAATTTTTCACACCATCGCCTGCAAGGCGGCAATCAAGGCGGGCTATTGCACCGATGTTCAGGAGCAAACGGAGCTTGTTCGCGCGGTTTTAAAGGGCGAAGTCAAATATTGCCCCCACGGCAGACCGGTTTCCGTCACACTTACGAAAAAACAGTTGGACAAGGAATTTTCCCGCATCGTATAAACAAAAAACCATCAAAAAAACGGAGGAAAACAACATGAATATTCTGGTAACAGGCGGTTTGGGCTACATCGGCTCCCACGCCGCGGTGGAGCTGACAAATAGTGGTCACAGCATTGTCATTGTGGACAATCTTTCAAATTCCGAGCCTTGGGTTGCCGAAGCCATCGAAAAAATCACGGGAACCGCCCCAAAGCTTTACATCGGCGACATCCGTGACAAGGAGCTTTTGCGCCGTGTTTTTGCAGAGACGAAAATCGACGCCGTGATGCACTTCGCGGGGCTGAAATCCGTTCCCCAATCCGCCGCGGAGCCTCTTTCCTACTACAACGTGAACTTGGGCGGCAGTGAAAACCTTTGTAGCTGCATGGACGAAGCGGGTTGCCGAAAAATTATTTTTTCCTCCTCCGCCTGCGTCTATGCCCCCATTTCCGAAAACCGAGGGCTTACGGAAATCGACCCCCTCTGCCCCTCAAACACCTACGGACGCACAAAATTTATGGTGGAGGAAATGCTTCGGGACCTCTGCGACTCAAACGACGAATGGAGCGCCGTACTGCTCCGCTACTTTAACCCAATCGGCGCTCACGAGAGCGGTCTTTTGGGCGAAATTCCCGGCGACCGCCCCACAAACCTTATGCCCTACATCACCAAAGTCGCGGCGGGACGTGCCGAAAAGCTTTTTGTCACAGGCACGGATTTTGACACCCCGGACGGCACAGGTGTGCGGGATTATCTCCATGTTGTGGATTTGGCAAAGGGTCACGTTGCCGCGCTGGACTTTTTAATGTACCACAGCGGCTCCATCGCCGTAAACTTGGGCACAGGTCAGGGCTACAGCGTTTTGGACATCATAAACAGCTTTGAAAAGGTTTCGGGGCTTACCCTCCCCCGTGAAAACGCCCCCCGCCGTGCCGGGGATTTGCCCCGCTATTACGCCGACCCGAAAAAGGCGAAAGCTCTTTTCAAATGGACGGCAAAGGAGAGCCTTGACAGCATGTGCGCCTCCTCTTGGGGCTTTGCAAAAAAATATTACGGCGGTGAAAAGGCTTGACGGCTCCCAAAATCGCGGTCATTACAGGACCCACGGCAACAGGCAAAACAGCCTTGGGCGTCCTCCTTGCAAAGGCTTTTAACGGCGAGGTGGTTTCGGCGGATTCCATGCAGCTCTACCGCCGCATGAGCATCGGCACCGCAAAGCCCACCTTTGATGAAATGCAGGGCGTGCCCCACCACATGCTTGATGTTGCAAATCCCGAGGAGAGCTTTTCCGTTGCCCGCTATGTCCATGAGGCGGACGCCTGTGTCCGGGACATTCTAAATCGTGGTCGACTGCCCATAATCGTTGGCGGCACCGGACTTTATATCGACTCTCTTGTGCTGGGACGGGACTTTGCGGGGCCGGAAATCGACGAAGCCCTGCGTCAAAGCCTCTCGGAAAAATACGACACCTTGGGCGGCGAAGCCCTGCTGGAGGAGCTTCGCAAATGCGACCCACAGCGGGCGGAAAAGCTTTTTCCCGCCGACAAAAAACGGATTTTGCGGGCGCTGGAGGTTTTTTATTCCACAGGCAAAACCATCACGGAGCACGACGCGGAAACCCAAAAAATTCCCCCGAAATATGACGCCGCCACCCTTGCCCTCAGCTTCGAAAACCGTGAAAAGCTTTACGCCCGCATTGACGCCCGAGTGGACAAAATGCTGGAAGCAGGGCTTTTTTCCGAGGTTCGGCAGCTCCTTGACAGCGGCATTCCCGAAAGCGCGACAGCCCTTCAAGCCATCGGCTACAAGGAAGCGGCGCTGGCGCTGAAGGGCGAAATTTCAACAGACGAAGCCACGGCGCTTATAAAGCAGGAGAGCCGCCGCTATGCGAAAAGACAGCTCACTTGGCTACGCCGCAAAAGCGACATCGGCTGGATTTATTGGAAGGACGAACCCGATTTTGAGGCAGCGCGACAGTATTCGACGCAATTTTTTAGCTCCCACGGCTTAAAATAAAGCCCTGAACACTTTGCTTCCGCAATTTGTTCAAATTAACTATTTTATGGGGCGGCAAGTCGTGATAGAATTATTGTGCCGCTTCGGAGGGAGCTTTCTATGCAAAAGACACAGAACATCCAAGACATCCTGCTCAACCAAATTCGGCGGGACAAGCAAACAGTCACCTTTTTCCTCATGAACGGCTTTCAGCTTAAGGGCGTGGTGCGAAGCTTTGACAGCTTTGTGGTCATTCTCGAAACCGAGGGTCGCCAGCAGATGATTTACAAGCACGCAATCTCAACAATCATCCCCACAAGCTCTGTGGATTTAAGGGACTTCAAACCTCTTGAGGAGCCAATTCAAGCCCAAAGCTGACATACATAAAAGGAGCTTACCATGAAACGGACGGACGCCATCACAAAAATTGTATCTCTGCTCCTTTTCGGGGCGCTCCTTGCCTATGTGGGCGTTTATCTTTTCCGTTCCATGACAAACGACCTGCGCACAGCGCCCGCCGTTTATGTCTCCCTTACCGAAACCGGCACCGCCTCGGGCACCCTTGTCCGTGAGGAAAGCTTGCTCAGCAGTAAGGAGCAATATTTAAGCGTCACCGCCGAGGACGGCTATCTTGTTGCGGCGGGGGACATTATCGCCCTTGCCTACACCGATGAGGCAGCCAGAAACCGCGCCGTTGAAATTCACGAGCTGGATCTTCGCCGTCAGCGCATTGTTGCAAGCCTTGAGGGCGCAAGCTCCGCGGAGGATCTTCCCCAGCGGGACAGCTCCATAAAATCCGCGATTTTCGACCTTTCCACCTCGGCGGTTCAGCACCGAACCGAGGACATTTCCTCCGCCTCAATCAAGCTTTCCACCCTTGTTATGACAAGCGAGGAGGCGGGGGCAACGGAGGAGGATTTGCTTGCCGTGAACGAAAAACTGAGCCAGCTTCGCCAAAACGCGATGCGGGACACTATCGCAATCGTCGCCCCGTCTCCCGGGCTGTTTTCCACCGCCCGGGACGGCTTTGAACACCTTGGCCCCAAGGATTTAAAAGGGCTTACACCCACCAAGCTTCGGGAGCTGACAAAAACTCCCGAAACCCTTTCGGAGGATGTGCGGGGCAAGCTTGCCTCCTCCTATGAGTGGTATTTTGCCGCGCTCATGTCCCAAAAGGACGCCGCCCGCTTAAAGACCGGCGGCAGTGCAAAGCTTAACTTCGGGCGCTACTGCGGGCGTTTGCTCTCCGCCGACGTTCGAAGCATCAGCGCCCCCGAAAACGGCGAATGCGCCGTGGTTTTCCGCTGCACCCAAGCGCAAGCCGAAATGCTTGCCCCCCGAAACGTAACAGCGGAGGTAATTTTTGACACCCGTGAGGGCATCCGAGTTCCAAAAAAAGCAGTCTACACCGACGAAAACGGCTCCTATGTTTTCACCATGACAGGCATGCAGGCGGAGAAAAAATACATCTCCACCGTTTGGGAAACCGAAGAATACTACCTTGCCGAGCAGGCAAGCGACGCCGCCGCCCTCAGAGTTGGAAATGAGATTATCCTCAC
>JAVVZC010000088.1:0-5432 GCA_036650755.1 Oscillospiraceae bacterium | reverse complement strand
AAAATCAGTCGATGTGCATGAATTCGTCGTAGCTGCACATGCGGTCGATGCAACCTTCCTCGGTGATTTCGATGATGCGGTTTGCAACGGAGTTTGTGAGCTGATGGTCATGGCTGGAGAAAATGATGTTGTATTCGAAGGCGTCCATGCCGTTATTCAGCGCCGCGATGCTTTCCAAATCAAGGTGGTTGGTGGGCTGGTCAAAAAGCAGCACATTGGCACCGGAGAGCATGATTTTGCTCAGCATGCAACGAACCTTTTCGCCGCCGGAGAGAACCTTGACTTTTTTGTAGACCTCGTCGTTGGAGAACAGCATACGCCCCAAAAATGTGCGGAGATAGCTCTCCCGCTTGTCCTCGGAAAACTGGCGAAGCCAGTCCATAATGTCGTAGTCGCAATTGTTGAAAAACTCGCTGTTATCCTTGGGGAAGTAGGCTTGGGAGGTGGAAACGCCCCACTTGACTTCGCCCTCGTCAGGCTCCATTTCGCCTGACAAAATCTTGAACAGGGTGGTGATGGCAATTTCGTTTTTGCTGAGGATGGCGATTTTGTCCTCCTTGCCCATGATGAAGCTGAGCTTGTTCAGAACCTTAACGCCGTCGATGGTTTTTGTGAGGTCAGTGACAAAAAGTCTGTCCTTGCCCGGCTCACGGTCTGCCTTAAAGCCGACCCAAGGGTAGCGGCGTGAGGAGGCGGGCATTTCCTCAACAGTCAGCTTGTCGATTAGCTTTCTGCGGCTGGTTGCCTGACGGGATTTGGATTTGTTTGCGGAGAAGCGTGCCACAAAGGCTTGCAGTTCAAGGATTTTTTGCTCGGACTTTTTGTTTTGATCCTTCATGAGCCGCTGCATAAGCTGGCTGGATTCATACCAGAAATCGTAGTTGCCCACGTACATTCTGATTTTGCCGTAGTCGATATCCACAATGTGGGTGCAAACGGTGTTCAGGAAATAACGGTCATGGGAGACAACCAAAACGGTGCCCTCATAGTCCAAAAGGAAGTCCTCAAGCCAAACAACGGAGGCAAGGTCCAAGTTGTTGGTGGGTTCGTCCAAAAGGATGATGTCCGGGCGACCAAAGAGCGCCTGAGCAAGCAAAACCTTAACCTTTTGGCGACCCTCCAGCTCGGTCATGCCGGAAAAATGCAGGTCGGTGCCGATGCCCAAGCCTTGGAGAATGCGGGAAGCCTCGCTCTCGGACTCCCAGCCGCCCAGCTCGGCGTATTCCTCCTCCAACTCGGCGGCACGGATGCCGTCAGCGTCGGAAAAGTCCTCCTTGTTGTAGATATCGTCCTTTTCACGGCCGCAATTGAAAAGGCGCATGTTGCCCATGATAACGGTTTCCATAACGGAATACTCGTCATACATGTTTTGGTCCTGTTTTAAAATGGACATGCGGCGCTTTTTGTCGATGCTGACATTGCCCTCAAAGGTGTCAAGGTCGCCGGAGAGGATGCGCAGGAAGGTGGATTTTCCGGCACCGTTGGCGCCGATTATGCCATAGCAGTTGCCCGCTATGAATTGGAGGTCAACTCGGTCGAACAGCTTTTGTCCGCCGAATTGGAGGGAGAGGTTTTCAACTGTAATCATTCATTAGCTCCTTGTAGTTGTGTGTTTGGATTAAAACGCGTTTTTGACGTAGGGGATGCGGCTAAGTGCAAAGAAAAGCGCGGTGCCGGCGGTTGCGCCGAAAACGGCTTGGACGCAGTTTCCGGGAATTTCAGCAAGGGCACCCATGCCCACGCCAAGGAAGGTGGCGGTGAACAGGAAATAGCCGAAAATCATGATGGCTTCGGCGGAAATACTGCCCAAAACGGCAAAAGCAAGGTGGTTCTTTTTTTGAGCGGAGCGCAAAATCGCGCCGGCTGTCAGTGCCATCAAGCCCTTGATAATCAGCGTTGCGGGGGCATAGAGGATGTAGCCCGCAAAAACGTCCGCAAGCGCGGAGCCAAGCCCGGCGGCAAGTGCGCCCCAAACGGGACCCAAGAAAAACGCGCCGAGAATAACCAGAGCGTCACCCGCGTTGATGTAGCCGCCGGTGGGGGAGGGAACTTGTATTACCATGGTTGCAACCGTTGTCAGCGCTGTGAAAAGCGCCGCCCAAACCAGCTTACGAATTTTTGTGTTTGCCATTATTTTGCTTCTCTTTTCAATTGTGGATATATATTTTTTTCGGACGCTTTGGTGATGCGGATTGCGGCAGTGGCGATGCCCGCAAGGATGAAGTAGGCAAAGAATACCCGGGGGTAATACCAGACATACTCAACGCTGAAGGTGAAGGCAATGCCGATAAGGCTTGACAGCGCCGCGATGAGAACAAGCTTAATTTGTGGGCTGTGGCTGCGGACAATGGCGCAGGCGGAGTCCTTCCAAAGACGGAGCATGAGCCACATAAAGGAGAAAAATCCCAAAACGCCAAGCTCAATAATAAGCTCCATATAGACCATATGGCTGTGGGGCGCGCCGATTTTTGCAAGATGGTGGGCATAGTCGGGGTAGACCGCCGCAAAGCTTTCGGGGCCAAGCCCAATGCCGGTCATAAAGAAGTCACGCACCATTTGGATGCCGCCGGACCAGACATAAATTCGGAACATATTGGAGGTGTCGTCGTTGTTGAAAAGGCTGAAAATGCGGGTCATAACGCTGTCGGGCAGGAAGGGGATTGCGGCAACGCAAACAAGGAAAAACGCGGGGATTAGTTTTTTGTTTGCGAAGTAGACAAAAACGATGCAGGCGAGCAGCATGGAAACCCAGCCGGAGCGGGAATAGGTCATGAGCAGAGCGATAGCGGGAAGCCCAATGCCGAGACAAAGGGGAATTCGAAGCCAAACGCGTTTTACATTTGCCGCAAAAACCGCCGCAAGGGGAGTCATGAGCACCAAAAATTCCGCGTAGTTGTTGGGGTTGCCCATGGTGCCGTAAACCCTGCCGGGAACGCCCTTGTTGATGGCAAGATCCGTAAGGCTGGCGCTGACCTGAACACCTGTAATCCGCTGATAAACGGCGAAAAGGGCAGAGAAAATGACCGCGATGTAGATAAAGCCCAAAAGCTTCATCATACGCTCCTTGGTGGTGATATCCGCCGCGATAAGGTAGAGCAGCAGCAGCGCCGTGACGTAAAACAAAAACACACGGAAGCTGTCCGCTCTTGCGAAGCTGAAGGCGATGGAAAACACGCAGGCGATTGCAAAAAGCAAAACGGGCAGCCCCATATCATGGAGATAATAGAGGCGGCGGGAGCCTGCGGAGGCTTTTAGGAGGAACAGGACAAAAAGCCCGAGAGTTGCGACAAAAGCCAAAGGATTTGCCCAAAAATCGTGGGGGACAATGAACATAAGGCAGATAAAGCCCGCCAAAAGTGTTTCGTAGTTTAAAAAGAAGGAGGTTTTGATAAACCGCTTTGCAAAGGCGGCGGAATAGCTTCCTTTTGCCGCCCTGCGGAGCGCGGCGAAGATATGCCCGAAAACCCAGACGATGCCGTCCATAATTGCCTTGAATATACGGGCAAAAACAGAGTCTGCGTAAAGCTGTTCAACCCGGCTTTCGCGGACGAAAAGATGAACGATTTTGCTTTCGGCAAAGCTGCGGCTAAAGGCGGCGAAAATTGCTTGTAAAAGGGCAAATACCCGGCTTTGCAGCCAAATATTATAGGTTTTTCCCAAAAGGCTTGATGAGAGCACAAGAGCCACCCACTTTCTTAAGATTTGAGTGAGACAAAAAAGCCGAAGCTCTCATTAGGCGGCAGGCTCAATTGCGCTGATTTTGATGTAGAGCTTTGCCTGTCCGGCATAGATTGTAAGGGTGTGACCAACGCCGTAAAGGACGCCGCCGATGGTGGCGCCGTGCTCGGAAAGCTCCGCCTGACCTGTGATTGTGAGTGTGACGGAGTTGTAGCCCTTGCGCTGAACGCTTTTTATTTCGCCGTCGGTGTCGGTTTCGTAGCCAAGGGGAGCGCCCACCTCAAAGCTTTGGACGGTGCCAAGGGTAACGTCCTCGGTGGAATCCATAACGGAGGCACCCTCTTTAAGGTTTGCGGCAACGAAATCGGGAATTTCGTCGGCATAGAAGCTCATTGAAATGGGTGTTAGGGTGTCCGTATTGTTTCTTCCGCCCACGAACTTAAGTGCCACGAAGGCGACAAGCGCAAGGACTATAAGGACAATAATGAGGTCAATAAGATTTATTTTTCCGAAAAGCTTACCGTTTTTGTCAATCATTTTTGTGTTCCCTTTCTGTGCTGAAAATTATTTATAGGTTTCGAAAACGTCGTTCGAAAGCTTGCTCAGGTCGAAATATTTTGAAATTTTTTCTGTTGCCGCCGCGGAGAATTTTTCCCGAAGCTCCGGCTCGTCCAAAAGGCGAAGCATACTGCCGGAAAAGGCGGAAACGTCGTCGAAGGGGAGGACGTAGCCGCATTGGAGCCGGGTTTCCGCAAGGTCACGGTTGCCGCCCACATCGGTGACGACAAGGGGCAGACCCGCGTTCATGGCTTCAAGGATGGCAAAGCTCATGGCTTCGTTTCGGCTGGAGGTGTTCAGGTAGATGTCAGAGCCAAGCAAAATGCTGTGGGTGTCCTTGCGGTAGCCCAAAAGTCGGCAATTTTCCTCAAGGTGAAGCTGGGAAACGCGAGCCTTGATGTCGTCAAAGTCCTCGCCGTCACCGCAAATTAGGCAGCAGAAGGGCTTGTCGGTTTTTATTTTGAGAGCGGCAAGGCTGTCCAAAAGGAAGCCAAGACCCTTTTCCGGGGCGAAGCGGGCGAGAATTGTCATGACAAAGCAGTCGTCGGAAAGCTTTAGCTCACGGCGGATCGCGTCGGATTTTAAGGGGACGCCGGCGGGTTCAATGCCGTTGAAAACCACGGTGATTTTGTTGGCTGCCACGCCGTTTTCGATCATGATTTCACGACCCTCGTTGCAAACGGCGATTATGCGGTGGTTTTTTGGAGAAAAGTGCCTGTTTATGAACCGCCAAACAAAGCCGGAAAGACCGCTTAAACGGAGGGTGAGGTGGTTTGTCATCACAACACGGGGCTTGTCGTAGTGGCGCTTTGAGAGCAGGGCGACAAGGTTTTCACGGGGGTACTGGGCGTGGATGACGTCAATTTCGTTTTCGCGGCAATATTCCGCCAGCTTTTTCGCGGCGGAAAACATGTCCCGCTTGTCCATTTTGAGCTGGAGGGAGGGCACGCCGGCGCGGTTAAGCTTTGCGGAAAGCTCACCCGGGATATTATAAGCGAAAAAGGGCTTGATTTTGTCCTTGCCTAGAATTCGCACAAGGTTTTCAACGTATTTTTCCGTGCCGGCTTTACCGGCAAAGTTGATGAGATATAAAACATTCACGGAAAATTCACTCCTTTTTATGGATAAGCATACTACCGTGACAGTATACATCATTTTGGAGGCGCAAGTCAATATGGGATTGATGGATAGGGGGG
>JAVVZC010000087.1:0-5464 GCA_036650755.1 Oscillospiraceae bacterium | reverse complement strand
GTGAACGTCCACGCTCAGCAGAGCGCAAAAATCACCTACGGCTTCATCGGGGTGGTTGTTCTTCTCTTTTCCCTCACCTTTTGCTTTAGCTATTACGAGCTTTATGTTTCCCGTCGGCAAATCAGCCTTTCCCGCAAAAAACTGCGCATTGCGGTCAAGCAAACCGCCCGCGCCGCCTTCCAATACGACCGCCGTCGGGATATTTTCAGCTTTATCACCACCTGCGAGAGCATCAAGCTCCCCGATGAGGAGGGGCACAACTCCCTCTCAAGCTTTTTGAGCTGCATTTACCCCACCGACCTGCCCAAGGTCAAAACGGCGCTTTCGGAGCTTGCCTCCACAAATTCAATCGCCATCACCATGCGCATGTCCAAGCTTTGCGGCACAAACGAATACCGCTGGTATCGGCTTAACGCCACCCGCCTCAACAAAAGCGGACTTGGCTCAAACCTTACCATTGGCTCCATTGAGGACATTGACGAGCGGCAAAAGGAACGGCTCTCCCTCCACAAAAAAGCCACAACGGACAGCCTTACAGGGCTTTGCAGCCGCGGCGAAGCCGAGCGCCTTATAGAGGAGCAGCTGGAAAGGCTCAGCGACAAGGAAACCGCCTCCTTCGCCATCATTGATTTGGACAACTTCAAATCCATAAACGACAGCTACGGTCACGATTGCGGCGACAGGGCATTAAAGCTGTTTTCCGAAAAACTGCAAAGCATTTTCCGTCACGGCGACATCATCGGTCGCTTGGGCGGGGACGAATTTGTGGTCTACATGACCTTCACCCCCGAACAGGAAATTGTGGAGCGGCGGCTTCGTGAGCTTTCCACAAGGCTTTCCTCGGAAAGCTGTGAGGACAGCCGCCTGCCCTCCGTGACCTGCTCCGCGGGCTATGTCCGCGCCCTGCCCGGGGATAGCTTTGAAAGCATCTACAAAAGGGCGGACGCCGCCCTCTACAAGGCAAAAGCTCTGGGAAAACGCCAAGCCGTGTTCGGTGAATAAAAATCCCAAAGCTCCTCCAAAAAAGCCCAAAGGGGCGCCGCAAATTTGCGGCGCCCCTTTTTTATTTTGCTCCCGCCGTGGACAGCTGGGGCTCTTTTTGTTCTTGGGGTGCCGGGGTTTCCTCCAAGCTTTCCATTACGGCGTTTGCAAGCATCAGCTTGATGCGGTTTTCTTGATTTATTTTTGTTGCGCCCGGGTCATAGTCGATGGCGACCACGTTCACACCCGGATTTTTTTCACGGATGCTTTTCATGACGCCCTTGCCCACGATGTGGTTTGGCAGACAGCCAAAGGGCTGGGCGCAGATGATGTTTTTGACGCCGCTTTCGGCAAGCTCCAGCATTTCGGCGGTAAGGAGCCAGCCCTCGCCCATTTTTGCGCCCATGCCCATGTAGCCCTTTGGAAGCTTGCGGGTGTGGTCAAAGGCTGAGGGCGGGTTAAAGCTGCCTTCCTTTTCGATGGCTTCGATGATGTGCGCCTGCTTTTTAAGGAGCATCCTGTAAACAAAGCCGGAAGCCCAAGCCTTCACACGGCGAAGCCCGTAAAGCTTTGCGTCCACAATGCCGTTATAGACGCAGTAGAGCAAAAAGTCGTAAAGCCCGGGCACAACTGCCTCCGCGCCCTCGGAAAAAAGGAAGTCCTCAAGATTGTTGTTGCCAAGAGGCGAAAACTTGACGAAAATTTCGCCCACAATGCCAACTCTTGGTTTTTCTGTTTGGCGGTTGCAGGGAATTTCCGCAAAGCTTCGGACAAGCACTTCATAGCCTTTTTTGATTTCACGGTATTTGACGTGGCTTGCAAGGTTGCGGGTGCAGATTGCGTCCGTCCATTTGTCCGCCAGCGCCTGACTTTCACCCTTGTTGATTTCGTAGGGGCGGCATTGGTTCACAAGTGTCATCAAAAGGTCGCCATAGGTGACGGCGTAAAGCAGGCGGTGAAGCAGCTTTGGCGTGAGCTGAAAGCCCGGGTTTTTTTCCAAGCCCGCAACGGTGAAGGAGACAACGGGGATGTAGCCGTAGCCCGCCCGCTCCAAGGCTTTTCGCAGAAGTGCGATGTAGTTTGAGGCACGGCAGCCGCCGCCGGTTTGGGATATCATCAGCGCCACACGATGGGGGTCATAGTTCCCGCTTTCAAGGGCGGAAATGAACTGACCGATAACCAAAAGCGCGGGATAGCAGGCGTCGTTGTGGACATAGCGAAGCCCGGCGTCCGTGACCTCCTTGCCGCTGTTTTGGAGCACCTCAACCTTGTAGCCGGAGGCGCTTAGGATGTTTGCGATTAGTTTAAAGTGCATGGGCAGCATACAGGGAATGAGGATTGTGTGGGTTTTCCGCATTTCCTTTGTAAAGACCGCCCGATTATTTTCGGTTTTCATCACTGGTTCTTTCCCTCTCCGAAATTGCGCCCAAAAGACTGCGCAGGCGTATTTTTACAGCGCCGAGATTTGTAATCTCGTCGATTTTAATTTGGGTGTAGAGCTTGCCGCTGTCCTCCAAAATTCGACGGATTTCGTCCGTCGTTATGGCGTCCAGCCCACAGCCAAAGGACACAAGCTGAACAAGCTCGCAGTTTTCGTGGTGTGCCGCATATTCCGCCGCCCGATAGAGCCGCGAGTGGTAGGTCCACTGGTTAAGCACGTTGACGGGGTCGTTTTTTCCAAGGGCAAAAATGCTGTCCTCACTGACCACAACAAAGCCCAAGGAGGTGGCAAGCGCGTCGATACCGTGGCAGATTTCCGGGTCGATGTGGTAGGGGCGTCCCGCCAAAATCATAACCCGCTTGCCGTTTTTTTCAGCGTAGTCAAGGGCGGCGCGCCCGGCGCGGGCGGTGTCCTCCATCCAGTTTGCATAGGTGGAAAGCCCCACGGAGACGGCGTTTTTCACCTGTTGCATTGTGAAGCCGCCAAAGCTTTCGTTGAGCATTTGCAAAAGCTCCTTTGAAAGCTCCCGTCGACTGTTGATGTTAAGGTAGGGGTAGAGGAACTTGGTTTTTTGCAGAGACTCCATGTTGGAAGCCAAAAGCTCGGAATAATAGGCGACGATGGGGCAGTTGTAGTGGTTTTGCCCGTCCTTCTCATCAAAATTATATGTAAGACAGGGATAGAAAATGGCGTCCACATTTTGCTCCAAAAGCACCTCGATGTGACCGTGCATAAGCTTAGCGGGGTAGCAGGCGGTGTCCGAGGGGATGCTGTATTGACCCCTGCTGTAATATTCACGGGTGGAAAGCCCGGAAAGGATTACTTTAAAGCCAAGCTCCGAAAAAACAGCGTGCCACAGGGGGGCTGTTTCGTACATTCCCAGCGCCAAGGGCAGACCGATTGTGCCCCTTGTGCCGGTTTTTGTGCCCAGCGCCATCAGCTTTTCACGCTTGTATTTGTAGAGAGAGGGCACATCGGCAAAGCTGTCCTTAAGCCCCGCGCCCTTTTCACAGCGGTTGCCGGAGACAAATTTTTTGCCGCCGCCAAAGCTGTTGATGGTCAGTCTGCAATTGTTGCCACAGCCCTTGCAGACGGAGGAGCGGGAAACATGGGTAAATTCCAGAAGCTCCGCCTGAGAAATAAGCCCTGTTTTTTCGGGAGCATTTGCCTTTATGTGGAGCGCCGCGCCAAAGGCGCCCATAAGCCCCGCAATGTCGGGACGAACCACCTCACAGCCCAGTTCTTTTTCGAAGCTGCGGAGCACGGCGTCGTTTAAAAAGGTGCCGCCCTGAACCACAACGCTTTGTCCCAATTCGCTTGCGCTGTGGGCACGAATGACCTTGTAAACCGCGTTTTTGACAACGCTCATGGAAAGCCCCGCGGAGATATCGGAAACATCCGCCCCGTCCTTTTGCGCCTGCTTGACCGAGGAATTCATAAAAACGGTACAGCGTGAGCCAAGATCCACCGGGTTTTTCGCGAAAAGCCCCAGCTTTGAAAACTCGTCAATGGTGTAGCCCCAGCTTTTTGCAAAGGTTTCCACAAAGGAGCCACAGCCGGAGGAGCAGGCTTCGTTCAGCATGATGCTGTCAATTGCGCCGCCGCTGATTTTGAAGCACTTGATGTCCTGACCGCCGATGTCAAGAATAAAGTCCGCGTCGGGCTTGAACCTTCGGGCGGCGGTGAAGTGGGCAATGGTTTCCACCAAGCCCTCGTCAACGCCGAAGGCGGCGCTGATTAGCTCCTCGCCATAGCCTGTGACGGCACTGCCCCGAAGCGTGATATGTTCGCCGCAAAGCTGATAAATTTCCGAAAGCTTTTCACGGATTATTGCAACCGGGTCGCCCAAATTTGAGCCGTAATAGCTGTAAAGCAGCTCATCGTCATTGGAAATGAGGGCAAGCTTTGTGGTGGTACTGCCGCAGTCGATGCCAAGATAAGCGTCGCCCTCATAGGTTTTAGGGTCGATGCGGGGCACAGTTGCAAGGGCGTGGCGGGCGGAAAAAGCCGCGTATTCCTCCTCGTTTGCAAAAAGCGGAGGCAGGGCACGGCTGCCCTCCTTTGCGGCGGAGCTGCGGCGCAGCTTGTCCGTAAGCTCCGAAAAGCTAAGCTCCTCACCCTGCTTTGCGGCGTAGAGCGCCGCGCCCATGGCAACGGCAAAGCGTCCGTATTCGGGGAAAACGGCGTCGGCGTCGGAGAGCTTCATGGTTTCCTTGAAGCGAATTCTAAGACCCTTGCAATAATAAAGGGGCCCGCCCAAAAACATGACCTTGCCCTCAATCCGCCGACCTTGGGCAAGCCCGGAGATGGTTTGGTCAACCACCGCCTGATAGATGGAGGCGGCAATGTCCTCCTTGCGGACGCCCTGATTGAGCATGGGCTGAATGTCGGATTTTGCAAAAACTCCACAGCGGGAGGCGATGGGGCAAATCCGCTGGGCGTCTAGGCTAAGCGCGTCCAATTCGTCCACGCTAAGGTTCATAAGGGTTGCCATTTGGTCGATAAACGCGCCCGTGCCGCCGGCACAGGAGCCGTTCATCCGCTCGTCGGTGGAGGTGCCGAAGAAAATGACCTTTGCGTCCTCGCCCCCCAGCTCCACGACCACCTTTGTGTCCGGCTCCAAGGCGCGGACGACCTCACCTGTGGAGAAAACCTCTTGAACAAAGGGCAGGTCGGCGGCTTTTGCAAGCCCCATGCCCGCGGAGCCGGAAACCGCCACCCGAAGGGGCTCATTTCCCAGCAGTTTTTCAACTCGGAGCACCAGCTCCAAGGCTTTTTCCCGAACCATGGAAAAGTGGCGTTCGTAGCATTCGTATGTAATGAGTCCGTTTTGAACCAGGACTATTTTTGCGGTGGTGGAGCCAATGTCAATGCCAAGCGCGGCGCCCCTACCGGTTTTTAATTGAATGGGTGAAGATGATACCATCAGACTGATGCTCCCTAAATGTAATGCCCCATATAATTCGCCCGATTTCGCAAGAAAGCAGACGATATAAAGGGCGATTTTACAATCGATAACGTTCATTATAGCACCATTGCTTT
>JAVVZC010000086.1:0-5606 GCA_036650755.1 Oscillospiraceae bacterium | reverse complement strand
TTTTGGTACGCCCTGAGGAATTCGAATCCCCGACCTTCTGGTCCGTAGCCAGACGCTCTATCCAGCTGAGCTAAGGGCGCATATTCACAGCGCTTTAGTATAATAACACGCGTTGCGGAAGAATGCAAGCCCTTTTTTGGAAAAAAATCGTTAAAATCAGCGGGGACGGAGCGCCAAAAATGCTACATGCTCATTGCGTCGCCGATATTTTCCACAATGTCGCCCATTGCCTTCAGCGCTTTGCTTGCCATGCCGGATTTTTTGGTCTTTTTAGGTGTGTGGACTGCCATGCCGATGGCGGAGCCGATGACCATGCCCAAGCCCATGCCTTTTGCGAAATTCATGTTATTCATTATAAATTACCTCCACTGCGCCGCGGCGCTATATATTTTTGCATAACGGCAACGAAATTCGGGCGCTTTGCCGCCGCGTCTTTTCAAAAAAACGGCAAAGCACGACGGAATTCCTCCGCCCTCGACCCAATTCGTGGCTGTTATGGCAATAGTATGCGCAAACGCCGCCGATAATATGAATTAGTTTGCACGGGGGCGTGAAAATATGATACAATATTAAATGGCAAATAATGTTCGGGCTTCAAGAGCCTGCTCAATATTTTTTACAAAAGCCGCAAAAAGTTTACACTTAGGTTAACAAAAACGGCTGAAATTCTGATAAAATCCTGAAATGACTTAGGGAAACCTGACACTCCGAAAGGAAATCAAATATGACGGTTAACATTCTGGCGGTGGGCGATGTTTGCGGAAAAAGCGGCATAGATTTTTTGCACAGGCATCTTCCGGCGCTTAAACAACTGAAAAACATCTCCTTTACCGTGGTGAACGGCGAAAACGCCAACGTGGTGGGCGTGACCCCCGCTCAGGCGGAGGATATTTTTGCCGCCGGCGCGGACGTTATCACCCTTGGCAACCACACATGGACCCGCTGGGAGCTGAAGGAATATCTTGCCACACGCAGCAACATCCTTCGCCCCGCAAACTTTGCGCTTTGCTGTCCCGGACGGGGGCACGATGTTTACCACACCGCCTTCGGCGACATTGCGGTTATCAACCTTATCGGTCGCTATGCCCTTGACACCAACACGGACAACCCCTTTTATGTGGCGGACGAAATCCTATCCTCCCTTAAAACAAAGCTTATTTTAGTGGACATGCACGCCGAGGCGACCAGCGAAAAAGCGGCGATGGGCTACTACCTCGATGGCAGAGTTTCTGCCGTTTGGGGCACCCACACCCACGTTCAAACCTCCGACGGCGGCGTTTTGCCCTTGGGCACGGGCTTCATCACAGACCTTGGCATGACGGGCCCCGCCGTTTCAATTTTGGGCATCAAGCCCGAGCAGAGCATTGCAAAATTTTTGGGCGAGCCGCCCAGCAGATATGAAGCGGCGGAGGGCGCAGGAAAGCTGGAATGCGCCGTTTTTTCCCTTGATACCGAAAGCGGAAAATGCCTTGGAGTGGAGGCGATGAGACTTCTATGACAAATTTCAAGCTTTTACATGCCGCCGACCTCCACTTGGACTCTCCCTTTGAGGCGCTTTCCCCGGAGGCTGGCGAGGCGAGGCGAAGCGCTCAGCGCCGTCTGCTTTTTCGGCTGGCGGAGCTTACGGAGGAGCGGGGCGCGTCAGCGCTTTTGCTCTGCGGCGACGTTTTTGACAGCGACAAAATAGCCTTGGAGACGGAGCGGGATTTTTGCCGTGCCTTGGGCGCGCTTCCCTGTCCTGTTTTGGTGGCGCCGGGCAATCACGACCCCTTTTTCCCCGGCTCCGTTTGGGACAGAATGAAAATGCCGCCAAACGTCCATGTTTTCAAAACCACGGAAATTCAATGCCTTGAGCTGCCCGGCATCCCTGCAAGATTTTTTGGAGCGGGCTTCCAAAACAGCTTTTGCCCGCCGCTTTTGCGGGGCTTCTCCCCCCCAAAAAAGCAAGAGGGGCTTTGGGACATCATGTTGCTGCACGGTGACGTCTGTCCGGGAAAATCCGATTACAACCCCATCAGCCCCGGGGATATTTCCGCCTGCGGCATGGATTATCTTGCCCTTGGGCACATACATACACGGGACATCCAAAAATCAGCCCAGGGCGTTTGCTATGCCTATCCCGGTTGCAGTGAGGGTCGGGGCTTTGACGAGCTGGGCGAAATGGGCGCGTTGCTTGTGGGCTTTTCCGAGACGGGAATTTCCACGGAATTTATCCCGCTGGGCGGGGCACGCTACGAAATCATCAGCCTTGACCTCAGCGACAGCGAGCCCCTTGAAGCGGCGCTTTTGGCAACGGAGCGGCTTTCAAAAAACGACTATTGCCGACTTATTTTAAGCGGTGAATGCTTGGAGCTACCGAATATTCAAGCCCTGCGAAGCAGTCTTGAGGGGCGCTTTGCGGAGCTGCAAATCCGCGACAACACAAGGCAAAAGCGGGACATTTGGGAGCTTGCGGGGCAGGACACTCTGAGCGGGGTTTTCCTCAAAAAGCTGGGAAATCTGCTGGAAAATGCCCAGACCGACAATGAGAGAAAAAAGCTTGAGCTTGCCGCCGCCTATGGCATTGCGGCAATCGAAAACGGAGGGGAAACGCTTTGAAAATTCGGAAAATGAGCGCCTCCTTCGGCGTTTTGGAAAACAAAACCATGGAGCTTTCGGAGGGGCTGAACATCGTCGTTTCCCCCAACGAAAGCGGAAAATCCACTTGGTGCGGCTTCATCCGCGCAATGCTTTTCGGCATTGACAGCGCCGCCCGAGAAAAGGGCGGAATAAAGCCCGACAAAACAAAATTCGCGCCTTGGAGCGGCGCTCCCATGGCGGGAACCATGGACGTTTCCTTCCGAGGAAACGAAATCACCCTTGCCCGTCAGGGCAGGGAAAGCGCCCCAATGCGGGAGTTTTCCGCAAGCCTTCGGGGCAGTCGTGACGCCGCCCCCGGCATCCCCAAGGAAAACCCGGGCGAAGCCCTTGTGGGCGTCCCCGCGGACGTTTTTGAGCGCTCCGCCTTTATCGGGCAGGGGGCGATTGCCGTTGGCGCTTCCCCGGAGCTGGAACGGCGCATCGCGGCGATTGTCCAAACAGGGGAGGAAAATTCCTCCTTTACCGAGGCGGAGGAACGGCTTAAGGCGGCAATGCGCCGCCGAAGATTTAACAAAAGCGGCAAGCTTCCCGAGCTGGAAGCACAAATTGCCGAAACACGGCAGAGCATCGCGGACATCGACAACGCCGCCCAAAGGGGCGAGGAGCTTCAAGCGGCAAAGGCGCAGGCAATCGCAAAGCGGGACGCCGCCTACGAAAACGCTCAGGAGCTTCGCCGTTTGCAGCGGCGGGAGTCGCTGGACAAGCTGACAGGCTCCCGAAACCACGTTAAAGCCCTTGAAAACGACTGCAAGGAAAAAAGCGCGAAGCTTGCCGAAGCGGAGCGACGGCTTGCCGCCCAGCATTTTGGTGATGAGCCGCCCTTGGAGTGCGAAAAGCGGGTGGACGCCGACCTTGCCGCCATAAATCGGCTTGAAGTGGGTGCGAAAAAGGGCGGCAACAGCCTTGTTTGGCTCATCGCAATTTCGGCACTGCTGGCGCTTGCCTTGGGCGTTTCCCTCTTTCTGATTTTGGGGAAAAACAATCCGCTCAGCTATATCCCCGCCGCAATTGTGGCGCTTTTCCCAATTGTACAGCTATTTCGGCTTTTTGCCCTCCGAAAAAGGCGCAAAGCCATGATTTTGCAGAAAAACCAAATTTTCGGGCAATATAATTGCGACACAACGGAGGAAATTTCGGAGCTTCTAAAAACCCACAAGGCGCTTTGGAGCGCAAGGGAGCTTGCCCTTGAAACCCGCCGCCGCGCCGAGGAGGCACTTGCCCAAGCCGAAAAAGAACAGCAGAGCTTGGACGCGGAGCTGCTCCGTGACTTGGACTTTTCCGGCGGTGAGGGCGACGCCGCCCGCCAAACCCGAGAGCTTTCCGAGGCGGAAACCGCACTGCGGCAAATCCGTGAGGACGCCGCCGCTTGGCAGGGAAAAATCAGTGGCTTGGGCGACCGAGCGGAGCTTGAAGCGCGGCTTTCAGACCTAGTTTCCCAACACGAAAACGTGACTCTCGAATACGAAGCGCTGGCGCTGGCGGCGGGAACTCTGCTGGAGGCGGGAAGCGAAATTCAAAGCCGACTGACCCCAAAGCTCAGCCGTCAAACCGCGGAATATTTCGCAAAATTAACAGGCAATCGCTACGACGCCGTTGTGCTGGACAGCAAGCTTCGGGCGGAAGCCCGCATCACGGGGGAGCCTGTTTCAAGGGAAGCCGCCTTCCTCAGCCTTGGTGCCGCCGACCAGCTTTATCTTGCCGTGCGGCTTGCAATTTGCGAGCTGGCACTGCCCCAAGACGACCCCTGCCCCCTGATTTTTGACGACGCTTTGGTCAATTTTGACGATGAGCGTTGCAAGCTGGCGCTGGAGCTTTTGCACGAAATCAGCAAAAAACGTCAGATAATACTATTTAGCTGTCAAAACCGAGAGGCAGAGCAGATGAGCAAGTTTTCGGATGTTAATATCCTTAGAGGATAAGCAAACACCAAAAAGTATCTAATTAAGCCATATTCACCCCATTGGAGGGCTGCACAATGAACAGCTTTGGAGAAAACATCAAGCTCACAATTTTCGGAGAGTCCCATTCCGACGCCATTGGAATGGTGCTGGACGGCTTTCCCGCGGGGGAAAAGCTTGACCTTGACTTTATAAAGTCGGAGCTTGCCCGCCGTGCTCCGGGAAAGTCGGAGCTTTCCTCAAGCCGTGAGGAAAAGGACGAGCCGATTTTCATTTCCGGCTTGCTAAACGGGCACACAACAGGCGCGCCGCTCTGCGGAATTATCAAAAACACGGACATAAAACCCGAGGATTACCACCCGGAAAAGCCCCGACCGGGTCACGCCGACCTTACCGCACAAATCAAGTACAAGGGCTTCTCCGATTTTCGCGGCGGCGGACCCTTTAGCGGCAGGCTGACGGCGGCAATGGTGCTTGCCGGCGGGATTTGCAAGCTGGCACTGCTTCGGCGGGAGGTTTTCGTAACCGCGGAAATTGTCCGTGTGGGCGAAGCTGTGGGCGAGGAGCTTAACTTCGACATGCGGAAGGAAATTTTGGACGCGCGTTCAAGCGGCGACAGCGTTGGCGGCATTATCGAGTGCCAAGTTTCGGGCGCTCCGCCGGGGCTTGGGGGGCTGATGTTCGGCGGCATGGAAAGCCGAATTTCCGCGGCGCTTTTCGCAATCCCCGGGGTGAAGGGCGTTGAGTTCGGCGCCGGGTTTTCAATCGCCGAAATGCGTGGCTCCCAAGCAAACGACCAAATCCGCATTGAGGACGGCAGAATTTTTACGGAAACCAACAACGCGGGCGGCATAAACGGCGGCATAACCAACGGAATGCCACTGACACTGCGCTGTGCCTTTCGACCCACGCCATCAATCAGCCGTGAGCAGCAAACGGTTGACCTGCTCAAGCAGGAAAACACAAATCTGCGCACTGTGGGAAGGCATGATCCTTGCATTGTGCCACGGGCGGTACCCGTGGTGGAGGGACTGGTGGCGTTTTGTATTTTGGACGCTATGAGCGGGG
>JAVVZC010000085.1:0-5627 GCA_036650755.1 Oscillospiraceae bacterium | reverse complement strand
CTCGCATCGGTACTTCGCAACCGTCCTTCGGCTGACCTCAATCCCCATGCTTGCAAGTATTGTCACGATTGTCTCATCGCTCATGGGGCACTGTGGATTTTCCCCCAAAACAATGGACTGAATACTGTTTTCGATGGTGGTTCTTGTCATCATGGGACGGGCGTCGATGGTGGTTTTCGGGAAGAAAAAGTCTGTTTCGAACATGCCCCAATCGCATTCCACATACTTGTCCTTAAGGGCGCGGCTGATGGTGGACTCGCTTCTGCCGATTTGCTCCGCCATTTCCTTGCGGCTGTAGGGGCGCAGAGCCTCCGTGCCCTCCTCAAAAAAAGCGCCTTGGCTGCTTAGCAATTGGGTGGCGCAAGCCATCAGGGTTTCACAGCGCTGGCGGATGCTGTCTCTCAGCCAATTCGCTTTTTTCATGTTGTCGTCCAAAAAGCTACGGACGACATCGCTGTCCGTCTCCCTGAAAATTTTTGAATAGGTGTCGTCGATGATGATGCTGTCCGACTTGATTTGGTTCAGCTCAACCGCGAAGCCGCCCTCTTTTTTGAAGATGCGGATGTCGGGGGTTATGTAATCATTTTCCGAATCGCTGCCCTCCTGCATCAGGGGCTTGGGGTTAAGGGAGCGAATAAGGGTTTGGGCGTTTACAACTCTGTGGAGCGGAATTCCGCTCTTTTTTGCTATTTGTGGAAGCTGGTTTCGACCTAAAAGCTCTAAATATTCGCTGGCGACAGTCCAGCCGTCCCCGCCCTTTAAGCCCAAGCGCTCCAATTGGAGAAGAATGCACTCTTGGGGGTCACGGGCGCCCACGCCCGCCGGCTCCAGCCTTTGCAAAAGTCCCAAGGCGAAGTCCAGCTTTTTTTGTGAAACCTTTGCCGTGCGGGCAAAACGGTCCAAATCCTCACGGTTGAGGTAGCCGTTTTGGTCCAGCATGTTGATAAGCCCATAGCCCAAGCGTTCAATTTCCGGTTTTGGTCGAAGCATGGAAAATTGGATGCGAAGGGAGGTAATGGGCGAGTTGTTGTCGTCGGAAATGCGCTCGTTCATGTTGTTTTCCTTGCCGTAATCGTGCCTGTAATGGGTGTTTCGGCGGCTGTTTTCGGCAAAGTCTATGCTGTCAAAGGTGATAACAGGATTATCCTCAATTTCCTTGATAAGGTATTCGTAAAGCTCGGCGGAGGGCATTTGAAGAACTGCCAGAGACTGCATCATGCGTGGAGATAAGATTTGCGTTTGTTCTTGGCGCTGTTGCGTGCCAAAGCCGTGCTCCATAATGCAAAGTCCCCTTCCCTAAAAACGCGCAATTTTTGGCGAATGTGGTGGATTGCTACTAAAAAAGCCACAAACCCCGTGGCCGATTTGCTGTAATTGTAGCATATTGCACAGAAATTAGCAAGCCCCCCGTGTCAATAGACCGGGGGGCTTGGGGCGTTTATAAAGCTTATTCGTGGACTGTGTCGCAGGCGTCGCAATCCCCGGAGCAGAGCAGCTCCGCGTCATAGGCGATGCCGTTTTTGTCATAGTAATCCTTGACCGCCGCCTTAACGGCTTCCTCCGCCAAAACGGAGCAGTGGATTTTGTTTGCGGGCAGCCCGTCCAGCGCCTCAACCACCGCCTTGTTGGAAAGCTCCAACGCCTCCTCAACAGGCTTGCCCATAATCATTTCCGTCGCCATGGAGCTTGTCGCAATGGCGGAGCCGCAACCAAAGGTGTTAAACTTTACATCGGTGATGATGCCCTCGTTTACCTTAATGTACATCTTCATAATATCGCCGCATTTTGCGTTGCCGACTTCACCGATGCCGTCGGCGTCGTCCATCTTGCCCACGTTCCGGGGGTTTGTGAAATGGTCCATAACTTTATCGCTGTATAACATAATTTTGTCCTCTCTTTCCTTAAATGATGTGGGGCTTTTTGCCGGTTTCAAGATCCTCCCAGACGGGGGACATGTTGCGGAGATATGAAACAACCTCCGGTACGTTTTTGATGATGTGGTCAATTTCCTCCGGGGTGTTATTTTCGCAAAGCGAAAGTCGAAGTGAGCCGTGGGCAACCTCGTGGGGCAGTCCGATTGCCAAAAGCACATGGCTGGGGTCAAGGGAGCCGGAGGTGCAGGCGCTTCCCGAGGAGGCTTCAACGCCCCGCGCGTCAAGAAGCAGCAGCAGGGACTCTCCCTCAATGCCCTCAAAGCACATGTTCACGTTGTTTGGCAGGCGGTGAACAAGGTCTCCGTTCACCACCGAGTGGGGGATTTTTGAAAGCTCCGTAATCAGCTTGTCCCGCAGTGCGGAAACATAAACGGCGTTTTTGTCAAGGTTTGCGCAAGCCTCCTCAAAGGCTGCCGCCATGCCGACGATTGCGGGAAGGTTTTCGGTGCCGGCACGTTTGCCCCGCTCCTGAGCGCCGCCCTCGATTACGTTTGTCAGCAGGATGGATTTTTTCGCGTATAGCATTCCGATGCCCCGAGGGCCGTGGAATTTGTGGGCGGAAAGGGACAGCAGGTCAATGTTCATTTCCTTCACGTCGATGTGAAGATGCCCCGCCGCCTGAACAGCGTCCGTGTGGAACAAAACGCCTTTTTCACGGCAGAGGGCGCCGATTTCCGCAATTGGCTGAATTGTGCCGATTTCGTTGTTTGCAAAAACGATGGTGACAAGCGCCGTGTCGGGACGAATTGCCTTTTCCAAATCCTCAAGACGGACAAGCCCGTCCTTGTATACGTCCAGCAGGGTGATTTCAAAGCCCTGTTTTTTAAGCTTGTCAAGGGTGTGGAGCACCGCGTGGTGCTCAAATTTTGTGGAAATGATGTGCTTTTTCCCCTGCCGCGCGCCAAAGGTTGCGGCGGAGATGATGGCTTGGTTATCCGCCTCGCTGCCGCCGGAGGTAAAAATTATCTCCCGAGGCTCGGCATTAAGCAGACGTGCCATGGTTGCTCTTGCTTTTTCAAGCTCCGCCTTTGCCGTTTGACCAACCGTGTGCAGGCTGGAGGGGTTGCCGTAAACCTCGTTAAACATGGGAAGCATTGCGTCCAAGGCTGTTTTGCTGATTTTTGTTGTTGCGGCGTTATCTGCATAAACTATCATAATTGTCACTCCTTTAAAGTATTTCCTACTCTCTATGTAGGATTATAGCAGTTATATCCTACCTTGTCAATATGAAATGAAAAAATAAATTAGTCGGCACAATATTTTTAATAATGTGCCGACTAATATCAGAAGCTAGCTTCAGTCGATTTTGCCATTTAGTAAATCCGCCACGCTGATGCTGTCAAGGAAGCCGGAGATGAGCTTGTCCAGCTTTTGCCACATGGGCAGAGTGAGACAGCAATCCGCCCGCTCACAGACCTGATCCTCGGCGCAATCCAAGCAGGAAACGGGTGTGAGGCCGCCCTCCGTGGCGTGGATTATTGAGCCGATGGTGTATTCGGAGGCGGGTTTAACCAGCATGTAGCCGCCGTCCTTGCCCCGCATGCTCTTGACAAGCCGAGCTTTATTGAGAATGGAAACGATTGTTTCCAGATATTTCATGGAAATTTCCTGCCGCTCCGCAATTTCCTTGAGGGAAATGAAGCCCTCCTCGCTGTGCTGAGCCAAATCAATAATAATCCGCAGGGCATATCGACCCTTTGTTGAAATCATCATAATCTACACCTCTTTTTTCAATTCTACTACGATAGCGGTAGGAATTCAAGCCCTGTTTTTACTGTTATTAAGTTCAAATTAACAAATTTAATCAGCAAAACAACAAAGAACTTGCAATATTCTTCATATAATGTTACAATTAGCAGTCGAATAATAGCAATCGAAAATGATGAAAAGTGGAGATACAGTGAAAAATTTAAGAAATGTTGCAATCATCGCCCACGTTGACCATGGTAAAACAACGTTGGTAGACGCCCTTCTTGCCCAAAGCGGCACTTTTAGGGAAAATCAATCCGTGCAAGAGCGGGTTATGGACTCCAATGATTTGGAGCGTGAGCGGGGTATTACAATCCTATCGAAGAACACCGCCGTTCATTATGGCGATTACAAAATAAATATCGTTGACACCCCGGGCCACGCCGATTTTGGCGGCGAGGTTGAGCGCATCCTCAAAATGGTCAACGGCGTTATCCTTCTTGTGGACGCCGCCGAGGGTCCCATGCCCCAAACCCGCTTTGTTCTTGGCAGAGCCTTGGAGCTGGGTCACAAGGTCATTGTTGTTGTCAACAAGGTCGACCGCCCCGACCAGCGCATCTACGAAGTAATTGACGAGGTTCTTGAGCTTTTGCTTGACCTTGACGCAACCGACGAGCAGCTTGATTCCCCAATGCTTTTCTGCTCCGCACGTCAGGGCATTTGCTCCGTCACGCCGGACAATCTGGGCACAGACCTGCGCCCCCTGTTCGACACCATCATCGACTACATCCCCGGCCCCGACCAGGATGTTGACGCTCCCCTCCAAATGCTTGTTTCCGCCATCGACTACAGCGAATACGTTGGCAGAATTGCAATCGGCCGCATTGAGCGTGGCGTCCTTAACCAAAACCAAGAAATAACCGTTTGCGATTATCACGAGGAGCGCCCCATCCGCAAGGCAAAGGCGGTCAGCCTCTATGAGTTCGAGGGACTTGCAAAATCCCCGGTTACCCAATCCACCGCCGGCAGCATTGTTGCCCTTTCCGGCATCGGTGACGTAACCATCGGAGACACCATCTGTGTCCCCACAAACGTGGAGCCCCTCCCCTTCGTAAAAATTTCCGCCCCCACCATCGAAATGACCTTCTCCGTCAACGACAGCCCCTTTGCCGGACGTGAAGGCACCTTCGTCACCACCCGCCAAATCCGTGAGCGGCTTCTGCGCGAAACCCTTAAGGACGTTTCCCTCCACTTCACCACCGTGGAAAACAGCGACTCCTTCAACGTTTCCGGTCGTGGCGAAATGCACCTTTCCATCCTCATCGAAACCATGCGCCGTGAGGGCTACGAGTTCCAAGTTTCTCCCCCCCGTGTGCTTGTCCGTGAAATCGACGGTCAAATGTGCGAGCCAATGGAGCGTGTCGTGGTGGACGTCCCCGAAAACGCCGTGGGCGCCGTCATGGAAAAGCTGTCCTCCCGTAAGGGCGACTTCCTCCAAATGACCCCCATCGGCAACCGCATGAAAATGGAATTCATCGTCCCCGCAAGAGGACTTTTCGGTTACCGCAACGAATTCATGACCGACACCCGTGGTGAAGGCATCCTAGCCTCCGTTTTCGACAGCTACGCCCCCATGAAGGGCGACGTTGTCCGCCGCACAACAGGCTCCCTTGTAGCCTCCGAAGCAGGCGACTCCATCACCTACGGCCTCTTTAACGCCCAAGAGCGCGGCGTCCTGTTCATCGGCGCCGGCGTCCCCGTCTATGCCGGCATGGTAATCGGCGTCTCCCCAAAAAATGAGGACATCACAGTAAACGTCTGCAAGAAAAAGCAGCTCTCCAATATGCGCTCCTCCGGCAGTGACGAAAGCCTTCGCCTAGTAACCCCCCGCAACCTAAGCCTTGAGCAGTGCATGGAATTCCTCGCCGACGACGAGCTTTTGGAAGTAACCCCCAAAAACCTCCGCCTCCGCAAAAGAATTCTCGACCACAGCCTCCGCATGAA
>JAVVZC010000084.1:0-5659 GCA_036650755.1 Oscillospiraceae bacterium | reverse complement strand
GGGTTTTCGCTTACTGTGATTTTGCCTTGGTGCTTGTCGATGATGCTTTTCACCGTGGCAAGACCCAAGCCCGCGCCGCCCATTTGGCGGGAACGGGACTTGTCAACACGGTAAAACGGCTCAAAAATCAGCTCCCGCGCGTCCCTTGGTATGCCCACGCCGCTGTCCGTGATTGTTATCAGGCTGTTATTTTCCTCAGCCGAAACAAGCAGCTCCACACTGCCGTTTTCCACATTATATTTGATTGCGTTTTCAAGCAAATTATAAAGCGCTCTGTGGAGCAGACTGCGGTTTCCCTTTGTTCTTTGCTCCCCGCCCAGAAGCTCAAGGCGCACGCCCCTTGCCTCCGCAAGCCCTGAAAGCTCCTCCGCCACCTCCGCCCCAAGGGCTTTCAGCTCCAAGTCCTCGTTGCAGTCCAGCGCGTCCATATTTGTAAGGTCCAGCAGGTCCTTTACAAGGGCGGAAAGCCTGTTTGTGTGGCTTGTTATAACGGAGAGCAGGCTTTCATATTCCTCCGCCGTGTGGGCGGGTTTTTTCTTAAAAACCTCCACCTTGGTTTTCAAAACCGTCAGCGGTGTGCGAAGCTCGTGGGCGGCGCTTTGGGAAAACCTTTTCTGCATTGCAAAGGCTTCCTCCAGCTTTGCGGACATTTCGTTAAAGGAGCGTGTCAGCTCCGCCAGCTCATCGTGGCTTTGGGGGATTGGCAGTGTGTCCGAAAGGTTGTGAACCGTTCGGTTTTTCATCTGACTATTCAGCTCCCCCAAGGGTCTTAGGGCTTTTCCCGAGATATAATAGGTCATGCCGCCGCCTGCAACAACCACCAAAATCATATAGATTAGGCTGCTCTGAAAAAACCTGTTTCGCGCCGCCGCGGAGCCCTCCGAGGGGTTTGTGATGGCAGACAAGCCAATTTCGGGCATCATTTCCGCTCTGGGCGGATTTTTTTCTGCCTCCGCCCCCTTCGGGTCTTTTCCCGCTTCCACAGCCGGGGTCACAGGCATGGCTTCGATTACGTCCGCCATTTTGTTGGCGGAAAGATTTAAAATCATTGTCAGCCCAAGGCAACACAGGCTGAGCAGTAAAACGCTCAAAATAGTTAGTCTAAGCCTTATCGGAACTTTTTTCAGCACTGCTTTCCCCTCCCTTAAGGTAATAGCCCTCGCCGATTTTTGTGGCAAGGGGGTCATATGACAGCGCCGCCTTCAGCTTTTTTCGCAGGGAGGCAATGTGAACCCGCACAGCGTTGCTAAAGGCGTCCGCCTCCATGTTCCAAACGTGCTCCATCAGCTCCTCTTGGCTTATGACCCTTGTCTGATTGAGCAAAAAATATTCAAGCAAGCCCAGCTCTTTTTTTGTGAGGGGCAGCTCCCTGCCGTCCGCCCTTGCCAAGCGCTTTGCCGTGTCCAACGTAATTTTGTCAAAGCTTAAAATCGGGCTTTCCTGAACAAAGGAGCGGTGCAAAAGGTTGCGAATTCTCGCCTCCAGCTCCTCAAAATCAAAGGGCTTTGCAAGATAATCGTTGGCACCGCTGTCAAAGCCCAAAACCTTATCGGGCACACTGCTCCGCGCCGATAAAATCAAAACCTTTAGCTCCCGATTTTGCTTTCGGAGCCTTGTAAGGATGTCAATGCCGTCCATTCCGGGCAGGTTAAGGTCAAGGACAACAAGGTCGAAGGTTTCGCACATGATAAGCTCAAATGCCTCCTCGCCGTCATAGCAGGCGTCCACGGCGTAGCCGTCGATTTCCAGCCCCTCAACAATTGAATTGCAAAGGTCAATTTCGTCCTCAACCACCAAAATTCGCAAAATCTTTCACCTCTCGAACACTTTTTATACAATTATAACACAGGCGGATAAATTCCGTGTTAAGAAAATTTCTTTTTGTCTTAACAGGGAATTTATCCGCCTCTTGCTACAATGGGGACATCAAAAAGAAATTGCGAGGAATATTATGTTTGAAATAAAAAATCTGTCCAAGCGCTACGGCGAGGAATTCGCCCTGCGGGACGTTTCAATGAGTATCGGTAGCGGGCTTAACTTTATTATCGGCGCTTCCGGCAGTGGAAAAACAAGCCTTCTCAAAATAATCAGCGCCATGGATCAGGATTTTGAGGGCGAGGCATACTACTGCGGTCAAAGCCTGAAAACCCTGAGCGCCGCTGAAAAAAGCCGCTGTTATAACAGCATTTTCGGCTTCGTCTGGCAGGATTTTAATCTGCTTGAGGATTTGACGGTTTTGGAAAACGTGCTGCTGCCCCAATACCTAAATTCGGGTGCCGACGAAAAAGCCGCCATGAAGCTGCTGCGGGAGCTTAAAATCAGCCAGCTTGCGGCTCAAAAGGTGGGCAAGCTTTCCGGCGGGCAAAAACAGCGGGTGGCAATCGCCCGAGAGCTGATTAAAAACCCCCGTGTAATCATTGCCGACGAGCCCACCAGTGCCTTGGACGAAAAATCCGCAAAAGCCACCATGGACATTCTCCGTGACATCTCAAAAAGCAGAACCGTTATAGTCGTCACCCACGACACCTCCCTTATCGGCAGTGGCGCAAAGGTCTATGAGCTTGACAAGGGCGAGCTTATCTCCGCGTCCCCGACGCTTGAAGCAAAGCCGCAAAAGGCGGCAAAGCCCCGCCCCCACAAGCTCTCCTTTGGCAGTGCCCTCCACCTTGGACTTGGCAACGCAAAAAGCAAGCCGGGACGTTTTTTCATCAGCGCCCTTTCGCTTCTTGTGGCGGCAACGCTTTTGCTTGTCAGCCTCAGCGGTGCCATTACGGACAGCGGCAGCTCCTCCTTTGACAAGCTTTTTGAAACCTATGGTCAGGGGATTTTGGATATCAACGTAATCGACAGCTTTATTGGCGCCGGCGACACAAACGGTCAGGACAGCGACAAGCCAAACACCGACGTCACCCAAAACATTGAGGGACTTTACGAAAAATATCTGAACGATGAGCGGGTTTCCCACATTGCTTTCCTTCAAGCCTTCAATGATGTCAGCGTCGAAGTGGAGGGCAAGGAGCACAAAATCGAAAGCAGTGGCACCGCCCCCACCCTCAACAAGCTGACAGCCGGTCAAATGCCCATGGGCGACGGCAAGGAGGTTGTTGTCCCCCAAAGCTTTGTCAAAATGCTGGGGCTTTCCGAGGAGGAGGCGCTTGGCAAAACCCTTGATTTTAAAGGCGCAATCTACAATTGGGACAGCGGAGAGCCTGTGCTTGTGCCCGTCAAAACCAGTGCAAAAATCGTGGGCGTCTGTGACACCAATGTAAAATATGAGTTTGAGGGCAAGGTTTTGGAATATTCGGTGGACGACTCCTTTTTCTTCAGCAAAGCCGCCCTTGACGAAATGCGTCAGCAGGCAAAAACCGATAAGCTCCCCTGCGATTTCACAATTCGGGTAAAAACTCCCGCCGACCTAATCGCCGTCAAGGACGAGCTGAACGCAAAGGGCATTGTTCCTCTGGGTCGCTTTGAGCTGGTGGAGGACATGGTTCGCCTTAACGCCCAAACCAAGGAGCAGTCCGGCTCTGCCGTTATCGTCATCGGGATTTTATCTCTTGTGCTGGCGCTTGCCGTGTCACTTATGACGGCGATGACCCGCCGACGGGAATTTGGAATTTTCAAGCTCAGCGGCTATTCCTCGGCACAGCTTGCGGCGATTGGCTTCTCCGAATTTTTGCTTTCCTCCCTTTGCGCCGGGCTTTTGTTCCTCTGCGCCTCGCCTCTAATAAGCCTTGCCACCACCGCAGTTTGGAGCGTGAAGCTTTTAAGCTTTAAAATGCTTGCAAGCGGCGTTCTGCTTGTGTTTGCAACGGGCGCGCTCTCCGGCGGCGTAAGCGCCTTAGTTGCCGCCATGACAAACGTGGGTTTAGCCTTGAAAACGGGGGACAGATAAGATGATTAAGCTAAAAAACCTTACAAAAAAATACGGCGATAACGTGATTTTGGAGCAGGCGAGCTATGACTTTCCCCAAAAGGGGCTTGTCTGCCTGCTGGGAGCCTCCGGCGGCGGAAAAACCACCCTGCTCAACCTGCTTGCGGGCTTTGACACCGACTATGAGGGCGAAATTTCCGTGGGCGGCACTTCCCTGCACAGCATGGACGCCGACGCGCTCTGCGCCTATCGCCGTGATAATATCGGCTTTGTGTTCCAAAATTACTGCCTTTTGCCCGGCTACACCGTCTTGGAAAACCTGCTTCTTGCGGCAGAGCTAACGGAGGAAGCGCCCGAAAAAAGCCTTCAAAGGGCAAAGGCGCTCCTCTCACGTTTGGGCATCGGCGAAAAGGAAAATCAGCAGGTTGAAAACCTTTCCGGCGGTCAAAAGCAACGTGTGGCGATTGCAAGAGCGCTGATGGGCGACCCTCAAATTCTTCTTGCGGACGAGCCCACAGGCGCTTTGGATAGGGCAAGCTCCACGGAAATTATGGAGCTGCTCCGTGAAATTTCTCGGGAGCGCCCGGTGCTTGTCATCACCCACGACCAAAAAATTCGGGATTTCGGGGACGAAATTTTGCGCATCAGCGACAGGAAAATTCAAGCGGAGCGCAAAGCGCCTCGGGAGGGCGAGAGCGAAACGCCACTAAAAACCCGCCGCCCCGGCAAGCCCAAGCTTTTTGCAAGGGGTTTGAAAAATTTCAAGGTACACAAAAACCGTTACATCGCCGCCTCCCTTGCAATTTCCATCGGCGTGCTGGCTTTTCTCTTTTCCCTCTCCTTCGGGAACGTGATGGAGCGGTCAATTGACGGCTTCCGGCAAAAAAATACAGCCTTTAACAACGGCTACATAAAGGGCGCGGATGAGGGCAAAATATTTGAACTGCTCCAAGGCGATGAACGGATTGAAAACCTGTATTACCAATACAAATTGACGGATGTCCGCCTGTCACTTGGCGATAAACAGGAGACGATTTCCGAAAAATATCCCCTGCCCAAGGCTTGCGAGGAGCTGTCCTACGGCGTTATGCCAAGGCGGGGTCAGGAGGAAATTTCACTCTCGCCCAGCCTTGCGAAAAAGTTTGACAGTGACATCAAAAACCTGCTGGGGAAAAAGCTGACACTTGAGCTTAACGGCGAAAAGCATGAGCTTTCCGTCAGCGGAATTTTCAACGCGGGCTATGACGACTTTTTTCTAAGCTCCGACCTTGAACAAAAGCTCTATGAAAACCTGCCCAAGTCGGAAAACTATTCCATCAGCTACGATGTGAAGGATTTTTCGGATATCGTCGCCGTCAGCAACGACCTTAAGCTTGGGGGCGTGGACTCAAAAAACGCCGCCGCTCAGGTTTTCGCCCTGCAAAGCACCTTTGACAGCCTGAACAAGCTGTTTCTTGTAATTTCGCTGCTGATTTTGGCAATCGGGCTTTTCATCTGCGCCGTGTTGCTTGTAAAGCTGCAAAACACCCGCTACCGTGAACTGACGCTGCTCTCCGCCTTGGGCTTTGGCAGAAAGCAAATCTCGACAATGCTTTTGGCTGAAAACCTGTTGCTCTCGGTGTTGGCAACGGGGGTTAACCTTGTTTTGCTGGGGGGAGCAGCGGGGCTCTGCTGTTTGCTTGACCTACCTTTTACGATTAACGGCGGGCAAATTGCGCTGTCGCTGGTTGCCACTTTTGGGGTTATTTTGATTATGTCCGCCGGGGCGGGGTATAGGGTTTTGCG
>JAVVZC010000083.1:0-5708 GCA_036650755.1 Oscillospiraceae bacterium | reverse complement strand
TATTAAAACAATAAAAGCCCCAAAAATCCGCCTTGCGGATTTTCAGAGCTTTCTTGGTGGAGACTAATGGGCTCGAACCATCGACCTCTCGCGTGTGAGGCGAGCGCTCTAACCAGCTGAGCTAAGCCTCCGAATTACAGTTTTAGGGGAGCCGGGGCTCCCCTAAATGTTGTGGTGACCCGTACGGGATTTGAACCCATGATACCGCCGTGAAAGGGCGGTGTCTTAACCACTTGACCAACGGGCCATAGGCTTGGGAGCGCTGTTGCACTCCCAAATGGTAGCGGCGACTGGATTTGAACCGGTGACACCCCGGGTATGAACCGAGTGCTCTAGCCAGCTGAGCTACGCCGCCATGTAGTCGAAAGAGAGCGGAAAACTTTCGAACAGGCAAGCCGTATTATACTAAACAACAGCCCCTCTGTCAATAGCAAATTTCCTGTTTTTGATAATTTTGTTTTTTTACGTCTAAACCGGGAGAAAAAGCAGCGCCGCGGAGGCGTGCCTTTCAAGCTCAAAAACAGTCCCCCGCTGTCCGCCAAAGTGTGGGCGGGGAGCAGCTCTGCTAGGTTTTTTGTTAAAGCAATTTGCATTATTTCAGCAACTTAAAAATGAAAAGTGCACAGTTTTATAATTATAATTATATCAAATATTTAGATTTTACGCAAGGGCTTGCCACTTTCTAACTAATGTGATAAAATATTCGTTACTTGACAAAAGTCGACGAAAATAGCTGTCACGCCACATTGAAAGGACTGAATGTTTCCATGCGCAAGCAGCAAAACCTTGAAAATTGGACATATCTGCATGAGGGCAAAAACATTGAGGACGCTTTGGATGAAAGCGTCTATTCTTCGTGGACTCGCAGCAATTTCCGCAACATCGACTATATGCGCGCCCTGCCAAAGGACCTTACCTCCGGCGAATTTGAGCGCACAAAAAAGAACTACAAGCGGCTCATGATTTGCTCCGACTGGGCAATCAACCACCTCATCGAAAACAGCGCCGACGCCGACCTTAAAATTCTCCTTTTCAGCCGTGACGGCGTTTTGCTCCGCATTTACGGCAAGCAAAACGAAAGCGATTGGCTTGCCGATTGCGGCGTCAAATGCGGCACAAAATGGTCGGAGGAAAGCATCGGCACCAACGTCTTTTCAATGGGCACCACCTACCGTCGGGGAATTGAGTTTTCCGGCGACCTTAACTATTCCCGCTTCCTTGTGGGCGGCTTCTATTATTTTGCCCCGATTTGCCTTAACGACGGCGATATTTTTGGCAGCATTGTTGCCGCTGTCCCCTTCGAAAAACGCAGCTCCTACCTGCTTTCCGTTGTCCTCACCCTTGCGCGCACTGTGGAGCTTGACATGTTCCTTTTCCAAAGCATCGACATTTTCACAATGCCGGACGAGGACTCCGGCTCAATTTTTCTCCGCCAAAAAAAGGACAAAAACGAGGTCGTTATCATAAACGACCAAGTTTTCAAAATTTTGGGCATCAAAAAAACCGATTCCTACCACCTGAGCTTGGAGGAGCTTATCCTTCCCCTCCCCGAAAATCGGGAATTTTGGAGCATCATCAACAACAAAAAATGCGTCAGCGACAAGGTTATTCTGCTCTCCGTCAGCAGTGGCAAAGTCAGCGTCAACATCAACACCTCAGTCTACGCGGAAAACAAATTTCACCCGGACGGCATCACAATTTCCTTCAGCACCAACGGTCGTGACAACAAGTCCGCCTCAAAATATGCCGACAACAGCGCAAAATACACCTTCGACGACATCATCGGTGAAAACACCGAAATGCTTGAGGTGGTAAAGCGCAGCCGCATTGCCGCCCGTTCGGACAGCCACATCCTTATCCAAGGCGAAAGCGGCGTTGGCAAGGACGTTTTTGCCCAAGCCATCCACAACAGCAGCCGCCGCAGCAGCAAGCCCTTTGTCGCCATCAACTGCGCCGCCTTTTCAAAGGAGCTTATCGCAAGTGAGCTTTTTGGCTACGAAAGCGGCGCCTTTACCGGCGCAAAACGGGAAGGCTCCATCGGAAAATTTGAGCTTGCCCAGCACGGCACCCTGTTTCTCGACGAAATCGGCGACATGCCCCTTGAAGTCCAATCCGTCCTCCTCCGAGTTTTGGAGGAAAAAACCTTCCGCAAGGTGGGCGGCAACAGGCTAATCGAGGTCGACGTCCGCATCATCGCCGCCAGCAACAAAAACCTTAAGGAGCTTATCGAACAAAAGCTTTTCCGTGAGGATTTATTCTACCGCCTCAGCATTATCCGCATCAACATCCCCCCTCTCAAAAATCGCGGGAGCGACGTTTTTCTCTTTGCGGAATACTTCATCAAAAAAATCTGCGACGCCATGGGCAACCCGGATGTGCGTCTTTCCAAGGGCGCCTTGGAATTTCTTGGAAAATACTCTTGGCCCGGCAACATCCGCGAGCTGCAAAACCTTCTTGAGGGCGTTATCAGCACCCACGAGGAGTCCCTTATCGGCGAAAAGGAAATCCGCGGCTATTTGGGCGACTATTTCCTTGAAAACAACGTGGAAACTTCCCACCCAATCAGCGTCCCCTTTGACATCTACGGCATGGACGAGAAGGAAAAATTCGAAATGGCGCTCCGCAAATGCCGCAACAACAAAACCAAAGCGGCGGCATATTTGGGGCTTTCCCGTAGCACCTTTTACCGCCGTATGCAAGAATTTGGTCTTAGCTGACACAAAATAATTATCAATTTTTCGTCAAAAGAAAGGAAATCACCATGGACAAGGTAAGAATATTTGAAATCAAACGAAGCGTCTACGAAAATAACGACCACGAGGCAGAAAAGCTCCGCACTCGCCTAAAAACCGAAAAAACCTGCCTTATGAACCTTATGTCCTCCCCCGGCTCCGGCAAAACCACCACCCTTCTGCGCACCATTGAGCAGCTTCGGGACAAATATCGCATCGGCGTTATGGAAGCCGATATCGACTCCGCTGTGGACGCCGAAACCATTGCCGCAACAGGCGTCAAGGCAATTCAGCTTCACACAGGCGGCATGTGCCATCTGGACGCCGGCATGACCGAAAGCGGAATTGACGCTATGGGCACCTCCGATGTGGATTTTGCAATCCTTGAAAACGTTGGCAACCTTGTCTGCCCTGCCGAATTCGACACAGGCGCCTCCTTCGACGTTATGCTCCTCAGCGTCCCCGAGGGCGACGACAAGCCCCTCAAATACCCCCTCATGTTCTCAAAGGTATCGGCTCTCATCATCAACAAAATCGACGTGAAGCCCTATTTTGACTTCAATTCCGACGCGGTTCGTGAGCGTGTAAAACGCCTTAACCCGAACATCGCCATCTTCGAAATCTCCGCAAAAACAGGCGAGGGCGTGGAAGCTTGGACCCAGTGGCTCTCCTCAAAAATCGACGATTGGAACAAGTAAAATAATTTACTTTGGAGAAATAATGCAATATAAAAGACTTTTCGCCCCTCTTAAAATCAAAAATTTAGAGCTTAAAAATCGCATTATCATGCCTGCTATTCATTTAATGTATAACATGGATGGCTTTGCAAGCGAAAAATTCAACGAATTCTATTTTCGGCGTGCCGAGGGCGGCGCGGCTCTGATTTTTGTCGGCGGCTGCCGCTTCGACGATTACGGCGGCTCTCCCGGAATGATGAGCCTCCAAACCGATGAATTTATCCCCGGCTACAAAGCCTTTACAGACGGCATGCACGCCCGTGGCGCTCTTGTGGGCGTTCAGCTTTACCATGCGGGCGCCTATGCCCACTCCTTCGCGAACGAGGGCAGGCAGGCGCTTGCCCCCTCCCCTGTTTTGAGCAAATTCACAAAGGAAATGCCCAAGGAAATCACCCACGACGAAATCCGTGAGGTCATCAAAAACTGCGCCGCGGCGGCAGTTCGCGCCAAAAACGCCGGCTTCGACATTGTTGAAATTTCCGGCTCCGCGGGCTACCTTATCTGCCAGTTCCTCTCCCCTGTCACAAACCTTCGTAGCGACGAATACGGCGGCTCTTGGGAAAATCGCTGCCGCTTCCCCTTGGAGCTTGTGGCGGCGGTTCGCGCCGCTGTGGGGTCTGATTATCCCCTTTGCATGCGCATAGCGGGCAACGATTTTGTCCCCGGCTCCAACACAAACACCGAGGCTGTCGCCTTTGCAAAGCTTATGGAGCAGGCTGGCATCGACATGCTCAATGTCACCGGCGGCTGGCACGAAACCGTCATTCCCCAGCTTACGGGCGACCTCTCCGCCGGCGGATTTTCCTATCTTGCCGCAGCAATTCACGACGCTGTTTCCATCCCCGTGGCGGCAAGCAACCGCATCGACACCCCTGCCGTTGCCGAAAAAATCCTTGCAGACTGTGAAGCGGATTTAGTCAGCCTTGGCAGACCCCTCATCGCCGACCCGGATTGGGCAAAAAAAGCCCAAGAGGACAATTGCAATCTAATTCGCCGCTGCATTGCCTGCAACCAGCGCTGTCTTGCCCGAACCTTTTTCGCGGAGCCTGTTGAGTGCCTTGTAAACGGCGAAGTGGGTCACGAATTTGAACTTAAAGCCGCAAAGCCCTCCCCCATTCCAAAGAAAATTCTCGTAATCGGCGGCGGCCCCGCCGGCTGCGAATTTGCAATCCAAGCGGCAAAGCGTGGAAATAATGTCACCCTTTGGGAAAAAACCTCCCGACTGGGCGGTCAGCTGTTTCTTGTCGCCGCGCCTCGCAACAAAGTCGATTTTTTAAGCCTTGCCGACTACCATCTTGCGATGCTTCAAAGCTTGGGCGTTACCATTGTCCTCAACAAGACTGCCGACTTTGATGCTGTCAAAGCCGAAAACGCCGACCTTGTGGTCACGGCAAGCGGAAACAATCCAAGCATCATCAAGCTTCCCGGCGAGGGGCAAATCCCGGTTTACACCGCCAACGACATTTTTGCGGGCAAGGTCATTGGCGGCAAAAACGTTGTTATCGTGGGTGGCGGCGCAGTTGGCTGCGAATGCGCCCAGTTTTTGGCGGAGGAGGCGGCGCTATCCCCGGAGCAGGTCTATTTCATGCTCTCCCAGCGCTCCGAAACCACCGAAAAAGTCCTCTCCATGCTGGACCAAACCCGCCGCAACATCGCCATTTTAGACACCGAAAAAATCGGCAGTGGCTTTGAAGCCGGCACCGCTTGGCCTCTGTTCAAGGATTTAAAGCGCTTCGGCGTGAAGCAGTTCTCCTATGCCAAAATCAAGACAATCACTGCCGACACCGTGGAAATCGAAGCTCCCGAGGCGAAAACCCGCGCCCAAAAGGCAAAGGAGCGTGAAACAGGCATAACAGAGCCGGAAAAAATCATCAGCGCCGCTCTCCCCTGCGACACCATAGTCCTCGCCGTTGGCGCGGAGCCAAACGACGGTCTTTTCAAGCAACTGACCGCCGCCGGGATAAAAGCCTTCAACATCGGCGACTCCTCACAAATCGGCAGTATATCCAACGCAATCGCCCAAGCAACGGAGCTTGCCAACAAAATCTGATTTATCCTCTACATAAATCCAGCGGAAAAACCGGAATTCCCCCGGTTTTTCCGCTTCTTTAAGGGCGTAATAGTTGTTGACAAAGCCGCCCAATCATTATATAATTATACCCACGCTTGTGTGGCTCAGGGGTAGAGCAGCTCACTCGTAATGAGCAGGTCGTCGGTTCAATTCCGACCACAAGCTCCA
>JAVVZC010000082.1:0-5743 GCA_036650755.1 Oscillospiraceae bacterium | reverse complement strand
GCGATTTATTTGGGGTCGGTCATTATTTCCTTGAAGGAGGTGGCAAGTCCTGCCAAGCCTTGAATTTCGGAGGGGATAATGATTTTTGTTGCTTGACCGTTTGCGGCGGCGGCGAAGGCTTCAAGAGCTTTCAGCTTGATAACCGCATCTGAGGGGGCGCTCTCGTTGATGCGGCGAATGCCCTCCGCTGTTGCGGTTTGGACGGACAAAATTGCTTCCGCCTCGCCCTGTGCTTCCAAAACTTGGGACTGCTTTTTTGCCTCGGCGCGAAGGATTGCGGATTCGTTTTCGCCCTCTGCGGTGAGGATGGCGGCTTTTTTCTCGCCCTCGGCGCGAATAATTGCTTCACGGCGCTGGCGCTCTGCCTTCATCTGCTTTTCCATGGCGTCCTGAATTTCACGGGGCGGCAGGATGTTTTTCAGCTCAACACGGTTGACGCGGATGCCCCAGGGGTCGGTGGCTTCGTCAAGAATAACGCGCATTTTTGTGTTGATGATGTCACGGCTGGTGAGGGTTGCGTCCAGCTCCATGTCACCGATGATGTTTCGAAGGGTGGTGGCGGACAGGTTTTCGATGGCGTTTATGGGGTTTTCGACGCCATAGGTGTAAAGCTTGGGGTCGGTGATTTCGAAATAAAGCACGGTGTCGATTTGCATGGTTACGTTATCCTTGGTGATAACGGGTTGGGGCGGAAAATCGTAAACCTGCTCTTTAAGTGAAACTTTTTTGGAGATTTTCTCCAGGAAGGGGATTTTAAAATGCAGACCAACTGTCCAAGTAGAGCTGTAGGCGCCCAAGCGCTCCACAACATAGGACTGTGCCTGAGGAACCACGCGGATGTTTTGAACCAAAATGACGATAACGAGGACGATGAGTATTCCGGGAATAATGTACTCCATAAATGCCTCCAATTTTCTGCCGCTATTTTTAGGCTGCGGCAAGCCGGCTTGTTATTTTTGGATGGTTTCGCTTTCCACCTGAGGACGAACGATAAGCTTGACGCCTTCGATTGCAGTGATGATGGTGCGGGTGCCCGGCTCCAAAATTTCCCCCGCCACGCTGCGTGCAGTCCAGTCCCTGCCGCCCACGGAGGCGGCGCCGGTGCCGGCAAAATTGTCCACCCGCTGGGTGATGGTTGCAACAGAGCCGATTACTCTGTCCGCGTTTGTGGACTGGGTTTTGGTGTTCAGGTATTTGTGTGCCAAGGGTCTGGTGCAGAGCAACGCGATGATTGAAACAATAACGAAAATCAGGATTTGGAGCCAGATTTCCGCGCCTAAAAAGTTAGAGATAAGAGCGGCGATGGAGCCCAAGGCGAACCAGATTGAGGTCAGCCCAGCGGTGGCGCCCTCCACAATGAGGAAAACGACGATAAGCACAGCCCATACGATTGTCATGGTATTCATAACATTTCCTCCTTTTGGAACAGCCGAAAAATTGACTTTCCTGCCCTATCTTGCAATCATGTCCTCACGGCGGGGACCCGTGGAAATCATGTGGATAGGCGTTTTGATGAGTTCTTCGATGGTGTTGATGTAGTCCTTGGCGGCGGCGGGAAGTTTTTCGTAGTCGGTTACGCCACGAATGTCACTTTTCCAGCCGGGCAGGGTTTTGTAAACTGCCTTTGCGCGGATAAGCTTTGTTGTAACCGGGAACTCCGGTGTAATTTCACCGTCTATATCGTAGCCGGTGCAGATTTTTATTTCGTCCAAATAGCTCAAAACGTCGATAGCGGTAAGGACAGCCTCGGTTGCGCCCTGCATACGGCAGCCATAGGCGGTTGCAACTGCGTCGAACCAGCCCACTCTGCGGGGTCTGCCTGTTGTGGCGCCAAATTCGCCCTTGTCTCCGCCAAGACGGCGAAGGGTGTCCGCTTCCTCACCAAACATTTCGGTGACGAATTCGCCGCCGCCAACGGCACTTGAATATGCCTTGGTGACCGCGATTACGCTTTCGAGGGACGTGGGCGGAATGCCCGCGCCGACAGCGCCGTATGCCGCGATGGTGTGGGAGGAGGTGACATAGGGATAGATGCCAAAATCCGTGTCCTTAAGGGTGCCCAGCTGACCTTCAAGCAAAACCTTTGCGCCGTTTTTCAGTGCGTCTTGGATGAAAACCGCCGCGTTGCCCACAAAGGGGGCGATAAGCTCACGCTGTGCCACCATTTCGGTGTAAAGCTCCTCCGGGTCAAGGAGAGGCTTGTGGTAAAGGTGCTCCAGCATGGTGTTTTTAAGGGTGCAGACGTTTTTTAGACGGGCTTTGAGAAGCTCATCGTCAAAAAGCTCGTTCACCTGAAAACCGATTTTTGCGTATTTGTCGGAATAGAAGGGAGCGATACCCGACTTTGTGGAGCCAAAGGCTGTGCCGCCCAAGCGCTCCTCCTCATAGGCATCCATGAGCAGATGGTAGGGCATAACCACCTGTGTACGCTCGGAAACTATGATTTTCGGCATTGGAACTGCGCGCTCAAGCAATGAGTTCAGCTCGTTTGTAAAGACGCGGATGTTAAGCGCCACGCCGTTGCCGATAATATTTGTAATGTGGGGGAAGAAAACTCCCGAGGGAAGTGTGTGGAGAGCAAATCTTCCGAAATTGTTGATGATGGTATGTCCTGCGTTTGCGCCGCCCTGAAAGCGGATAACGATGTCCGAGTTTTCAGCTAAAACGTCGGTTATTTTTCCTTTTCCCTCATCGCCCCAGTTTGCGCCAACAACTGCCTTTACCATGGTGGTCACCTCTTAGATTATATTTGTGGTTCTTCCTAAAAATATTACACTTCATTGTATAATATTTTCCCTGCTTTTGCAAGGCGTAAATTCAGGTATTGAGCACTTGTTCCAATATCCCGCCCCGATTGCCCGGAGCTGCACAATAAACACCCGAAATGAATGTAAAAATAGCCCTTTACTTTCATACGGTACTGCTATAAAATAAGACTGTGTTAAAGTTAAAAAACTTTTCCCAAGCATATTGATTATTACTCAAAATCAATATTTAGACCAAATTCGGTCCATAATTTCCAAAAGCCAAAACAAATTATTACTAAGGTGGCGCAAATATGAACAAGCAAAACAAAAAACCCCGCAACGAAGAAATGTACAAAGCAATTCTCAGCCTTAACAGCGCCGAGGAATGCATCAGCTTTTTCGAGGATCTCTGCACAATCACCGAGTTGCAAGCCATGGAACAGCGCTTCCACGTTGCCACTCTGCTTAACCGGGGCTGTATCTACAACGAAATTCTCGAGCAGACCGGCGCCAGCTCCGCAACCATCAGTCGGGTCAACCGCAGCCTCCAATACGGCAAGGACGGCTATTCCCTTGTTTTCAAAAGACTTTCCGAGGCGGATGAAACAAAATGAGTGCATACGCCGACCTCGCCCCTCTTTACGACCGTCTGACCTCGGACGTCAACTACGAAAGCTTTGCCGATTTTTACCAAAGCCAATTTGACCTCCGCCGCAAAAAAGTCAAAACCATCCTTGACGCCGGCTGTGGCACGGGCACCCTTACCGCCCTGCTTGCAAAGCGTGGCTTCGAAATGCTGGCAACGGACTCCTCGGCGGACATGCTCTCTGTGGCTCAAGAAAAAGCCTTTGAGCTTGAGGGCGTCATCCCCCCGCTTTTTTTGTGCCAAGCCATGACGGAGCTGGACCTTTACGGCACGGTTGACGCCGCCGTTTCCTGTCTTGACTGCATCAACTACCTCCCCCCTGCCCAGCTTCCCGAGTTTTTTCGCAGGCTTCATCTTTTTTTGGAGCCGGACGGCATTTTCATTTTTGACATCAACTCCCCGGAGCGGCTTCGCTCTTTGGACGGCTTCACCTCCGTTGATGAGGACGAAAACACCCTCTGCCTTTGGCGGGGCGATTTTGACGACGTCGAAAATTCACTCTGCTACGGCATGGACATTTTCACCCGCAGTGGCAAGCTTTGGCGTCGCTCTTGGGAGGAGCACATCGAATATGCCCACCAACCCCAAGCGCTCTCCAAGCTCCTTCAGGCAGCCGGCTTCAAAAACATCGAAATCTCCGAAAATGGCCCCCAAGCGGAGCTGGGACGTCTTTTCATTATCAGCGAAAACACCCCACACTGACAAAAAAAGCGCCGTCTCAAAAAAATGAGACGGCGCTTTTGGGTTTTATTTTATTTCCGTGCCGCCAAAAATGCTAACTGCTTTTATCAGCACTGTGGGGGCGTCGGTGGCGGTTGAGGACTGGAATTTGCAGCTTGTGTCGCCGAAAATCGGGGTTGACTGAACGATTACGCGGACATTTGAGGGCAGGCGAATTTCCGTGCCGCCAAAAATGCTGTTGCAATTGATGACGCAGTTTTCATTGATGATTGAGTTTTGGAGGAAAAGCTCCACCCCGCCAAAGATGGCGCTTGAAGCGGCGCCCGTGAAAACCATGCCGTCAAAATGGGGTCTATTGCCGCCAAAAATCGCGTAGTAGTTGCCCCCGTTGCCGTGGGAGCAAAAGCCGTTTTTAAACTCCGGCGGCAGCTTCACGCTTCTTTTGAAGATGATGCCAAGCCCGATTATAACAACAGCCAGAGGGAAAATCAGCTTGTAGCCCATATTGTCGGGAAGAATGTTTTGCTCCGAAAGCAGCATTAGGATGCCGACGCCCAAGCCCACAACTGTGACGCTTTTGAAGCCATAGGCGATGATGCTGTGGAGGCAGGGCACGATGATAAACAGTGTCCACCAGCCGGAAAGCGAGAGGTCAAAGCTCCATAGATTAAGCACATTTCCGCCGTAAATCAGACCCAAAGCGATAAGGGCAAGCCCCAGCAAAACGTTTGAAACGGTTCTTCTCATTTTTGAACTCCCATCCAATTTTTCCAAAATTTTAACACAGCGCCACAAATTTGTAAAGAAAAGATATGGTAAAGCGGCAAGCGAAAAACTTCGCTTGCCGCTGATTTTTGGCTGATTATTCTTCGTTTTCCCAGTTACGCCAAACGTTTTGCACGTCCTCGTTGTCCTCAAACATTTCAAGCATTTTTGTCATGTTTTTGATGTCATCCTCGGAGGTGAGGGCGACATAGGTTTGGGGAACCATCTCCACCTCGGCGGAGAGGAACTTGTAGCCTTGGGCTTCAAGAGCAATGGCAACGGCTTGGAAAGCTTCGGGGTCGGTGTAGACGATGAAGCTGCCCTCGTCGTTAACGCAGTCGTCCGCGCCGGCGTCAAGTGCCGCCATCATGACGGTGTCCTCGTCAAGCTTAAGGTCCTCGTTGTCGATGATGATAACGCCCTTGCGGTCAAAGGACCATGAAACGCAGCCGGAAGCGCCCATGTTTCCGCCGTATTTATCGAAATAATGGCGCACCTCGGAGGCTGTGCGGTTGCGGTTATCGGTCATGGTTTCGACGATAACGGCAACGCCGTTGGGGCCATAGCCCTCATAGGTGATGCTATCGAAGTTGGAGCTGTCTCCTGAACCCAGACCCTTTTCGATGGCGCGCTTGATGTTGTCGTTGGGCATGTTTGCGGCTTTCGCCTTGGTGATGACAACGGCAAGACGTGAGTTGTTGACGGGGTCACCGCTGCCGCCTTCTTTGACAGCGACGATGATTTCCCGGGCTACCTTGGTGAAAGCCTGGGCGCGCTTTGCGTCCTGAGCGCCTTTTGTTTTTTGTATGTTGTGCCACTTGGAATGTCCTGACATGGTAACAGCTCCTCTTGTAAATTGCAAGAGAAGTATATCATAGATATGCTTGGGGTGCAAGCCTTTTTG
>JAVVZC010000081.1:0-5747 GCA_036650755.1 Oscillospiraceae bacterium | reverse complement strand
ATGAACGGAGGTCAATACAATGCCAGAAGAAATGGAACTTCAACCAATGGGCAAATCCGTCCGCACCCGCAAAAAGGGCGACGAGCACAACGCCAGCAGCATTTTTTATTTAGACGAGCTTCGGCAGGCACGGGACGAAACGGGGATGGAGGGCTTGGACGGAGCTTCTGCCGCCGTGCTTTCCGCATTTGACGAAACGCCCGAGGGCGAAACCGAGAAAAACCTCATTGAGCTTCAGGACAGCACAGGAGAGAAGCAGGAAAAAGCGGAGGAGCAGGAGCTTGGCTTTGGCGGCAAGGTCGGGCGATTCTTTTCGCGCTCTGTGGATTTTTCAATCAACGGCACTCACATAAGCGGCAAAAACGGCTACCAGGTTCGGGGCGGCAGCATGATTTTGGATCGCGGCGCAGCCTTGGATTTGGCACCCGCACAGCTTGTTGGCCGCCGCTCCGGCAGTCAGCACATTGCGGAGGGCAGCGGCGCCCAGCTTTTTATCGCCCCGGAGCAGGGCGGCGCTGTAACAAGGCAGGCAACGACTGATATTTATTTGGACAAAAGCGGAACCATCCGCGCCGTTGGCACGGAGCCTTCAATTATAAAGCTTGCAAACGGTCGCTTGGAGCTTGGCACCGCATCTATTTTGCAGATTGGCGGAGATAAAACCGCCACCCTCAGCTTCGCCGGCGCAAAGCTGAAAACAGAGGGCGAAAACGAGATTGACGCCGTCGCCATGGGCAATGTTTGCATGGACAAGGGCAAGCTTTCGATGGAGCACCTTTTGCTGAACATTTTGAGACACAGCGTAAGCCTTGACGATGTGACGCTTGATGAAAACGCCCTTCGTTTCAATGGCGGCGAAGCCGACAGCGATAGGCTTGAGGGCGGCGTTATTGACGGCACCTCCCTTACCCAAGCGGTGCTTGCCACAGGTGCCCCCAAAGAAGACGACACAAAGGCTGCGGCTTCCCCCGCGGCGCTTGCTTCGGCATTGAACACAGCACCCACGGCGGAAGAAAAGGCGGCGGGAAAGGTTGGGCTTTACAAAAACATTGCAGATGGCTTGATGACCCTTGACAGCCATGACTATAACCCCGGCGACAAGACGGGAACCGCAAATTTTGCCCTTCGCACCTCACTGCTCACCACCGGAAAATATGGACTGGATATGGGCTGGCTGGGCGCTTATGCAAAAAATGTTAAGTTCACAACAGGCGAGGACGAAAAGGTTTCGGCGGAGCTTGGGGACATGACACTGGAAGTGGAAAATGAGGAGCTAAAGGATTACAAGATAAGCTTAACCGATGCGCAATTGCAGGACGGCCGCTTTTTCGCAAGCGGAATTAAAGTTATAATAACCAAGGAAGGCAATATTGAAGGCTCCCACGACGGCGAGGGGCTTGCGGCACTGCTCAACTTCTCTATTCCAAAAATGCCGGAAGGCTCTGTGTTTTCCGACGTTACAACAAGCGGAACGAACATGGAAGCGGCATTTTCGCGGGTGACCGCGGGGAAATATGCCGTTAATGGCTTGGGCGGAGTTTTCAGCGGCTCTCTCGACCTTGAGAGTGAAAAGTTTTCCCTCAAGCTGGAAAAGGAATCCGACCTTGCGAAAAATGGATTTTTCTCCGAAAGCAGCATCCCTATTGCGGAGGTGCCCATTCTTCCCGGGCTTACCTTTGGTCTGAGCCTAAAGCCGGAAGCCAAAATGTCCGGAGGCTTTGAGCTTGCGGGCGACCTTCCGGGCAAGGCGGGAAACAGCGAGCTTGGCGGCTTGGGCGATTTTAAAGTTAATGTCGGAATTAAAATGGAAGCGGATTTGGAGCTGGGCGCAGGTCAGCTTGCCGCGCTCTACGTAGGTCTTACGGGCGGCGCGGAAGTTGCGGCGGAAACCGAATTGGGCGTTAACGTCAACATGGAGCGAAAGGATGAAGAGCTAAAGGCAAAATCCTTGGATTTGGAAGGCGGCGTGGATGCCGCACTGAAAGGCTCCATCGGCGCTCACGCGGGCTTTAAGCTGTTTTTATGGGACGTTAAATTTTTCTCCTACACCTTCAAGGAATGGGAGCTTGCAATGATGACGCTTTCGGCAAGCGTCTCAAAGGATATGGAAAAAGGCATTCTTGAGGGCTGGCATTTAGAGAACAGCGACTTTACCGCCGAGGCATTTGGCAAGGTTTTGACAAAGGATAAGCTGAACATTCAAGCAAACGAGGAAAAGCTCATGGAAGCAATTAAGCTTGAGGACGACTACAATAAGCTTAAGGCAAATTTGACGGAGCTTGTGCACGCCTACGAAACCATCGGTGCCAATTTGGCAGCTCAAAACGGCGAGGACGCCATTATCAATATGGATGACATAAAAGCTCAGGTGGTGGCTTTAACAAGCATCAAAAAGCAACTGGAGGAGCACGCCCAGAAGGAGCTGACGGAGGAAGCGGACCTAAACGCCCAGTTTATCACCCTTGAAAAGTTTGTGAACGAGGAGCGGGAGAAAACAAAGGACGACAGGAAAAAGCACGAGAACCGCCTCCACTTCCTTGGAAATGCAAAATTAGCGCTTAGCGACAACGAGCTGCTCACCTACGAGGAGAGCTTGCAGGAGGGCAAGGAGCAAATGCGCTCCGAAACGGAAACCTTTGAGCGCAACAAATTAAACGTATATGACACCATCCGAAAGCATGAGCAGGCACGGCTTGCGGAATACAGGGGTGTGCGCCCCGCACTGGAGAGCAAGAGCAAAACCAGGGAAAACATAGAAAAGCACGAGAAGCGAATTGCAAGGCTTGAAGCACTTAACAGCAACGATTCAATTCCCTTTGACATTAAAAATAAGCTGATGCTAAACGAGGCGGAGGGCGACGTTGCCGATTCCCTAAGAAAGCAGCTTGAAGCAAACACCGAAAAGCAGCTTTCGGATTTGGACAGCGAGGCGGGCTTCCGCAAGGCGGAGGGATTTGACGAAGAAGCCTTTAATAATGAAAGCGCCGCAGAAAAAATTGAACAGCGCCTGCTATATGAAAGAGGCAGATACGAAGCCTATGACAACCGCACAGCCCACGAACAGCTGGATCGCTTGGTTGAAAGACAGGGAAAGCTTTTGAAAATTAAAAACGAAAGCAAAAAAATCCAAGCCGCCTTGGTTCCCGTTACGGCACTGGCGGGCGGAACATTTGACCAAGGCGGGGCAGCAGCCGTGTTCCAAACTCTGCGGGTTCTGCTTGACGAGGGCGCAAAGCTTCAAGAAACCTCGGATAGCTTCGACTATGTAAACGAGGCGGCGGCTTCCGGTGCGCAACAGCGAAAATACTTATTGGACGCAATGTCCCATATCGGCAAATAACAAAGGGAAGGAAAAATCCTTATGATAAGCGTACTGCAACTAATCAAAAATTGGTGCGAAAAAAATAATGTTTCCGCAGAAACAGCGGGGGAGCGGGTGTCCTTTTCTGTGGACGGGGCAAACGGCTCCTTCCCCGCCGCCCTGCTTGCCTTGGAGGAGGACAGAGCACTGGTTTGCCTTTACGGCGTTCAAACCCTTGTGCCAAAGGAGCTGCGAGCCGAAGCCGCACAAAGGCTCTCGGACATAAACCTTCCGATTAAACTGGGTGCCGCCTTCCTAAACAACGAAAACGGCGAATTGAGCTATAGGGTAACTCAGCTTTTGCCCGAAAATGACGAGGAGGCGGCGGCGCTCATAGAGCGGGCTCTGCTCCTCTCCTCAAGCACCATGGATAGGCTTTTACAGGCGCTAAGCCGCCTGTGCAGCCAATGAGCGGGCTGGGACTGCCCCCTTTTGACAGGCTCTCTCACAGCAAGGAGGGGCAGCCCTACAACAGCGAAGCGGAGCTTTGCTCCGATTATTTTGCTTGGCTGGATTTTCTTTTGGAAACCGCGCTTTCTTTGCAGGAAACGGGCGTTTTTCTGCCCGGCGTGGCTGTTCAAAAAAACGAACTTGCTTCGGCGCTTGGAGCTTCAATGCTACAACGTGGGAGCGGCGAAGCTTCGCCCGAAACGGCAAAGGCTCTGCGCCGTGGGCAGGAATATCTGCTCACCCGCGCATTTGCGGGGCTGAACGCGGGGGCACAGCTGCCCCTCATCAAGCTTTTCACCACCTATCAAATGAACGGCTTGGAGCGGCTGGGATTTTTAATGGCGCTTGCACCCTTGGAAAACCGAAAATACGCCGCCTGCTATGCAAGGCTTCAAGGCTCTGCCGCCCAAACCGTGCCAAGCGATTTGCTTGTCCGCTCCCTCTATGGACTTTATGGGTCGGAAAAGTCGGGCGAAGCGCTCAAGCTTTGCGACAGCGGCTCTCTTTTGCGGCGGACACTTTTTTTGCCCGACAGGGAGGGAGCGCTCCACCTGCGGCGGCGGGTTTGGCTTTGGCTTTCCGGAAGCCGAGAGCTGGACCGTGAAACCGCCCATTTTTGCAAATGGCTTGCGCCCACGGACGAGCCGATTTTGGTAAACGAGGAGCAATATGCCCTCTTGCGCTCCCATGCAGAGCGGGGAGCACCGGCGCTAATTCAGCTTTGCGGCCGTGGGGGAAGCGGAAGAAGCTTTTTCCTGCGCCGCCTGTCCGCCGATTTATCACGGGCAATTTTAAGCATTGATTTGGACGAAGCCTGCGCCTGCACGGATGCCGAGCGGGAGCTTTTATTAGACCGAATTGCACTGGAATGTCGCCTTACGGACTGCCTGCCCCACCTCCACGGCGGAGCGGGAAATTCCGAGGGCGAAGCGCGGCGAATTATCGCCCGCGTCGGGGAAATTTCGCCCCTGCTGTTCCTTTCAACGGAAAAGCCGCGCAACCTATCGGAGCAGGGCTTGCCCCCCTGTGTGGTTTTGCTTTTGGACGAATTGACCCTTGCCCAGCGCCGCACCCTTTGGGAAAATATCAGCGGCCGACTGCCCATGTCCGAGGGCTTGGACTTAAAGCTTTGCGCCACTCAATATCGGCTTACACCCGGTGCGATTGAACGCGCCTGCCGTGAAGCCTTGGAGCTTGCCCGAGGCAGAGGGCGGGAAAAAGTCACCGCCGAGGAGCTGCAAAGCTGCGTTTATCGGGGCAGTACGGGGCGCTTGGAGGAGCTTGCAACAAGGGTTCGCCCTGTTTTTGCTTGGGAGGATTTAATGCTTCCCGAGGAGCAAAAAGCCGTTCTCGCCTTGGCGCGTGATAGGCTCCGTCTGCGTGAGCAGGTGGACGAAACATGGGGCTTCGGCGCAAAATTTGCCTATGGACGCGGGCTTAGCATGATGCTTTGCGGCCCCCCGGGCACAGGAAAAACCATGGCGGCGCAGGTGCTTGCGCGGGAAATTGGCTTGGAGCTTTTCCGTGTGGATATGTCCCGCCTGACAAGCAAATACATCGGCGAATCCGAAAAAAACATCTCCCGCATTTTCGACGCCGCCCGAGATTCAAACGCCATTTTGCTCTTTGACGAGGCGGATTCCCTCTTTGCAAAGCGCACCGAGGTGCAAAATTCAAACGACCGCTACGCCAACGCCGAGGTTTCGTTTTTGCTCCAAAAAATGGAAGAATACGAGGGAATGTGCATTCTTTCAACAAACCTTGCAAAAAACTTTGACATGGCTTTTTTCCGCCGCATCACCTTTGTTGTGCGTTTCCAAATGCCCGACGCCGAACAGCGCTTGGAGCTTTGGCAGGGCGCATTTCCCGCCCACGCACCACTCAGCAAACGCCTCGACTTAAAGCATTTTGCGGACACTGTCGAGCTTAGCGGCAG
>JAVVZC010000080.1:0-5758 GCA_036650755.1 Oscillospiraceae bacterium | reverse complement strand
AACAAACAACCCAACTCATGGAGGTTTTATGGATATAATTCGCGAAAAAGCAGTCCTTGCCGGCGTTGCGGCAAACAACATGCCCGAGGACGAGCGCTCCACCGAAATCAGCATGGCAGAGCTTTCCGCCCTTGTGGAAACCGCCGGCGGCGAAGCAGTTGCCTATCTTCTGCAAAACCGCCAATCCCCGGACGCCCGCAGCTTCATCGGCGACGGCAAAATGAAAGAAATGCGCGAGCTTATCGAAGCAAACGAATGCAACCTCGCGGTTTTTGACAACGAGCTTTCCCCCTCCCAAATGCGGGTGCTCTCCGAGGAATTGGGCGTCAAGGTTCTGGATCGCAGCGGTCTGATTTTGGACATTTTCGCCCAGCGCGCCCAAACCCGTGAGGGTCAGCTTCAGGTGGAGCTTGCCCAATACAAATACCTTTTGCCAAGGCTTACAGGCATGTGGAAGCATCTTGTGCGGCAAACCGCCTCCGGCGGCTCATCGCCCATCGGCACCCGTGGCCCCGGCGAAACCCAGCTTGAAAACGACCGCCGCCACATCAAAATAAAAATCCAAAAGCTCTATGAGGAGCTGGAGGACGTGCGTCGGGTTCGAAACACCCAGCGCCGCCGCCGTGAAAAAAACGCCATGCCCGTGGTCGCCCTTGTGGGCTATACAAACTCGGGCAAATCAACGCTTTTAAACAAGCTTTCCGGCTCCGACATCCCCGCAAACAATCGGCTTTTTGACACCCTTGACACCACCACAAGGCGCATGAACATAAGCGACACCCAAGAAATTTTGCTCTCGGACACCGTTGGCTTTATCCGCAAGCTGCCCCACCATTTGGTGGAGGCATTCAAGGCGACCTTGGAGGAGCTGAGCTATGCGGACATTTTGCTCCACGTCATCGACATCTCGAACCCGGATTGGGAAAATCAGGCGGAGATTGTGGACGCGCTTATCGAAAAGCTGGGCGCAGGCGAAACGCCCCAGCTCCGCATTTTCAACAAGTGCGACATTTTTGACGGTGAAATGCCCCACGGCGAGGGCGTTGTTTGCGTCTCCGCAAAAACCGGCGAGGGCACGGAAGCACTGCTCTCCAAAATCTCAAAAATCATCGAAAGCGGAAAGCAAAAAGTCAGCCTGCTGCTGCCCTATGACAAGGCGGCGCTTTTGGAAATGCTCCACCGTGAGGGCGCCGTTGTTTCCGCCGATTACGGCGAGGAGGGCATCGCGGTTGAAGCCGTTATAAAGCCGGAATTGTGGGCAAAGGTGAAGCCCTTTGCCAAAAACGAGGACTAGCTCATGACAACATTTCTTGTTCCCGCAGGCAGCGGCGAGGGGGAATTTACCGAAAAACGCTCCCGCTTTATCGGGCATGTTTGGCGGGTGGAAAGCGAGGCGGAGGCTGGGGAGCGCATCCGTGAAACTCGGGAAATCCACCGTGACGCCACCCACAACGTCTACGCATATATTATCAGGGAGGGCAACATCGTCCGCTTTTCCGACGACGGTGAGCCGGGGGGAACCTCGGGAATGCCCACCCTGAACGTGTTTTCTTCGGAAAAAATCGAAAACGTCTGCTGTGTGGTGACCCGCTATTTCGGGGGCACCCTTTTGGGCGCGGGCGGGCTGGTTCGGGCATACTCAAAAGCCGCAAAGCTGGCGCTGGATGCAGCGGGCGTCGCCCAAATGGCACAGTGGCTAAGCTTTAAAATCAGCTTTGACTACAGCTTTTTTGAGCGTGCCAAGCGAATTTTAGACGAATTTGAAGCCCTGACAACAAGCTCCGACTTTGGCACCGAGGTTTCACTTGAAGCCCTTGTGCGGGAGGACAGAGCCTTGGAGCTGGAGCGCAATTTTAGGGAGGCTTCGGCGGGAAAAGCCCTTTGGCTGGGTTTGGGAAGCGAATTTCGGGCGGGACCCCGGCAAAAATGAAGAAATATTCCCAAGGGTCAAATAATTAAAGGGGAAATGGGCGGGAATGTCGTATAAGATACTAAAGGACAATTGAGCAGCCTGCATCAACAGGGAGGAAACACCATGCCAAACGCCAGAGAAAAACGTGAACAACTGGAGCACCTCATGGTCTGCCCGCCGGGAGTGTTTTCCGATTGCTCAAAGGGACGTGCCCAGCCCGAAGCGGCGGACGAAATCCGCACCTGCTTTCAGCGGGACATCGACCGCATCACCCACTCCAAGTCCTTCCGCCGACTAAAGCACAAAACTCAGGTTTTTCTTCAACCGGAGGGTGACCATTACCGCACCCGCCTTACCCACACCCTTGAAGTCGCCCGCATTGCGCGAACCGTTTCCCGAGCACTCATGCTAAATGAGGACCTTACGGAAGCCATCGCCCTTGGGCACGACCTTGGCCACACCCCCTTTGGACACGCGGGGGAGCGGGCGCTGGACGAAATTTATTCACCGGGCTTCAAGCATTTTGAGCAGAGCCTTCGGGTGGTTGACCGCATCGAAAAATCCGGGCGGGGGCTTAACCTTTGCTTCGAAACCCGCATGGGCATTCTTCACCACACCTTTGGCGACGAAAACGACTCGGCGGAGGCAACCGTTGTTCGCCTCTCCGACCGCATTGCCTACATAAACCACGACGCGGACGACGCTATCCGTGCCGGCATCCTCACCAATGCCGACCTGCCAAAAATCGTTTTGGAACAAATCGGCGACAGGCACAGCAGTCGAATTAACGCCATCATCACCGACCTCATCAACAACAGCGGCGATGGAAAAATCCAAATGTCCCCCAACATGACCGAGGCTTGCGACAGCTTCTACTCCTTCCTTAACCAAGCGGTCTACAAAAACCCCAAGGCAAAGGGCGAGGAGAGCAAGGTTGCAAACATCCTTCACGACCTTTGGAACCACTACGTCAAAAACCCGGACAATCTTCCCTCCGACTACAAGCGCATCGCGGAGGAGGAGGGCGTTGAGCGCGCCGTTTGCGACTATGTCTCCGGCATGACGGACGATTTTGCCATGAGTAAATACAGTCAAATCTTCATCCCCGCCGCTTGGCAGGTGAAGTGAACCCGCTTTAAGCAAAAAGGAGGCAGCTTATGGCTTTTCCCGAAAGCTTTCTTCAGGAGCTTATCGACCGCAGCGAAATAACCGAGCTTGTCTCCCAATATGTTCGGCTCTCCAAGCGCAGCGGAAACAACTTTTTTGGGCTTTGCCCCTTCCACAGCGAAAAAACGCCCTCCTTTTCCGTCTCCTCCGATAAGCAAATCTATCATTGCTTCGGCTGTGGCAAGGGCGGCGGCGCTATCAATTTCATAATGGAAATCGAAAATCTATCCTACCCCGACGCGGTGTATTTCCTTGCAAAGCGGGCGGGGCTTGCTGTGCCCGAGGACAAGCCCGACGTTAACCATTTTCGCCGTGAACGCCTGCTAAACCTTAACCGTGACGCGGCAAGGTTCTTCTATAATCGGCTTTTGGAGCCTCAGGGACAAATCGCAAGGGACTACGTTTCCCGACGGGAAATCTCCCCCGAAATGGTCAAGCGCTTTGGCTTGGGCTTTGCCCCAAACGCGTGGAATGAGCTTTGCGACACCATGCAAAAAATGGGCTACACAAAAACAGAGCTGTTGGAGGGCGGGCTTGCAAGAGCCTCCCAAAAGGGCGGAAGCATCTACGACACCTTCCGAAATCGTCTCATGTTTCCCGTCATAGATGTGAGGGGCAGCGTCATAGGCTTTTCGGGACGGATTTTAGATGACGGCGAGCCAAAGTACATGAACAGCCCCGAAACACTTGTTTTTAACAAAAGTCGCAATCTTTTTGCTATGAATTTGGCTAAAAAGACGAAAAAGGGATATATAATTTTATCAGAGGGTAATATAGACGTTGTGGCGCTCCACCAAGCGGGCTTCGATTGCGCTGTGGCGTCACTTGGCACCTCCCTAACGCCGGAGCAGGCACGGCTCATCGCCCGCTACTCAAACGAGGTCGTCATCGCCTATGACGGCGACGCAGCGGGTCAAAAAGCCTCCCAGCGCGCCATCGGAATTTTAGAAAAGCTGGACCTTAAGGTTCGGGTTTTAAGACTGACAGGCGCAAAGGACCCGGACGAATTCATCAAAAAAAACGGAGCGCCCGCCTTCGAAAACCTGCTTCAACGCTCCGAAAACCACATCGAATACCTGCTTGCGGATGTTGCCTCAAAATACGACCTCGCCTCCGACGAGAGCCGTGTCGCCTTCCTAAAGGACGCCACAATCATGATTGCGGGGCTTCCCGGTCAGGTTGAGCGGGAGGTCTACTCCTACAAGGTTGGGGAAATGGCACGGGTTTCCCCCGACATTGTTGTGTCCGAGGTCGCCCGTGTCCGCAAGCTCAACTTCACAAAAGCAAAAAAAAAGCAGGAGAGCGAAGCGACCCGCCCCGCAAAAGCAGTTCAGCCTCGGGAAAAAGCCCTGCGCTTTGCAAACGAGGGCAGCGCAATGGCGGAGCAGGGACTGATAAGCCTTCTCTATTTTGACCCCGCGCTCTTTTCAAACACCCAAGAGCTTTCGGCGGAGGATTTTTCCGTTCCCCTGCTGGGAAAACTTTACACAGAGCTTTTTGAGCGCTCAAAAACAGGCGAGCAGCCCTCAATGGCACTGCTGGCGGGGCTTTTTTCCAAGGAGGAAATTTCCCTGCTCAGCGAAATTCTCCACAAGCCGCAGGACCTTACAAACGGCGAAAAGGCACTGAAGGACTACATAAAAAAAATGAAAACCGAGAAGCTTGCAATGCAACAAAAAAGCGACGGAGACAGCTCCACGCTTTTGGAATTTGCAAAAAACCAAAAGCAAAGCAAGGGTTATGGGGGATAAAAATTATGGCAGCAAGAGCAAAAAAAGAAAAAGCAGGTCTTAACGACGACAGCTTTGATGACGGCATCAACGACAGCGAAATCATTGCAAAGGCGGCGGCAGAGGCGGCAGTTCCCGACGAAAAATCCAACGAGGATCGCTTAAAGGAGCTTATCGCCAAGGGCAAAAAGGTTGGCAAGCTCACCTCAAAGGAACTGATGGACGTCCTTGAAAGCATGAATTTGGACGCCGACCAAATCGACAAATTCTACGACCAACTTGAAAACCTTGGCATCGAGGCAACAGGTGAGGACTATCTTCGCCCCATCGACGAGGAGTCCCTGCCCGAGCTTGAGGAGCTGGAGGAAATCGAGGAGGTCACCGAGGAGGAAATCACCACCACCGAAGCCATGGTGGACACCTTCTCAACCGACGACCCTGTCCGCATGTACCTTAAGGAAATCGGCAAAATCAACCTTCTGACCCCCGAGGAGGAAATCGCAATCGCCGTCCGCATGGCGGAGGGTGACGAGGACGCAAAGCGCCGCATGGCGGAAGCAAACCTCCGTTTGGTGGTCAGCATCGCAAAGCGCTATGTGGGTCGCGGAATGCTCTTTCTTGACCTTATCCAAGAGGGCAATTTGGGTCTTATCAAGGCAGTTGAAAAATTCGATTACACCAAGGGCTACAAGTTTTCCACCTATGCCACTTGGTGGATTAGGCAGGCAATCACCCGTGCCATCGCCGATCAGGCGCGGACAATCCGCATCCCCGTCCACATGGTCGAAACCATCAACAAGGTCATCCGTGTTTCCCGTCAGCTGCTTCAGGAGCTGGGTCACGACCCCGCGCCCGAGGAAATCGCCGAGGAAATGGGCATGCCCGTTGAAAAAGTTCGGGACATCCTAAAAATCGCTCAGGAGCCGGTTTCCCTCGAAACCCCCATCGG
>JAVVZC010000079.1:0-5827 GCA_036650755.1 Oscillospiraceae bacterium | reverse complement strand
GGCAGCGCGAATTTACGGGCGAGCAGCTTGCCGCAAAGGTTGGCTTGAGCGGAGCCGTTGTCAGCGCAATCCCCGAATATTCAAGAAGCGGAAACTGCATCAAAATAACCTTTACAGACGCCGCGGGCGCAAGCGCCGTGGTTGAGCGGGACGGCGGCTGCCGCACAAAAATGGGGCTTCCAAGCATTCACTACACCGTTCAAAAGATTGGCGACAACTTCGTCTTTGAAGGCGGCGGCTGGGGTCACAACCTTGGCATGAGCCAGTTTGGCGCCTATGCAATGGCGAAATACCACGGCATGAACGCAAACCAAATCATCAAATTCTACTTTACGGGCGTCGGCATTTCCAAGGGCGTCCTATAAATCCAAAATAAACCGGCAACTGCATTGGAGCATACATTTTAATGAAAACATCGGATTTTAACTACTACCTGCCCGAGGAGCTTATCGCCCAAACACCGCTGGAAAAGCGGGACGGCTCCCGCCTGCTGCATCTTGACAAAAAAAGCGGCGCAGTTACCCACCGCCACTTTTTCGACCTTCCCGAATATCTTCACCCGGGGGACTGCCTTGTTTTAAACGACTCCCGAGTTCTCCCCGCAAGGCTTTTTGGAAAGCGGGAAACAGGTGGAGTTGTGGAAACCGTCCTCCTGCGGGACATGGGCGAGGGCGTTTGGGAATGCCTTACCCGCCCCGGCAGAAAAACCCAGCCGGGCACAAAGCTGATTTTCGGCGAGGGTGAGCTTTGCGCCACAGTTATCGACGCCTGCGAGGGCGGCAACAAGCTTCTCAAATTCGACTACGACGGCATCTTCCTTGAAGCGCTGGAGCGGCTTGGAAAAATGCCCCTGCCCCCCTATATCAAGGCGGAGCTTCAAGATAAGGAGCGCTACCAAACCGTTTATTCCCACGAGGTAGGTTCAGCCGCCGCGCCAACTGCGGGGCTTCATTTCACAAAGGAGCTGCTTTCAAAAATCGCTGAGCGGGGTGTAAAAATCTGCTACCTCACTCTCCATGTGGGGCTGGGAACCTTCCGCCCCGTGAAAAGCGACGAAATCGAAAACCACGAAATGCACGCGGAATATTGCATTGTCCCCGAGGAAACCGCAAAAATCGTCTCCGAAACCAAAAAAGCGGGCGGTCGGGTGGTCGCCGTGGGCACAACCTCCTGCCGCACCCTTGAAAGCTTCGCAAGGGAGGACGGAACCCTGCCCCAAACCTCGGGCTGGACAGATATTTTCATCTATCCCGGCTACAAATTCAAGTGCATGGACGCGCTTGTAACAAACTTTCACCTGCCGGAGAGCACCCTTGTGATGCTGGTTTCGGCACTGGCGGGCAGGGAAAATGTCCTGAACGCCTACGCGATTGCCGTTGAGGAAAAATATCGCTTTTTCTCCTTCGGCGACGCTATGTTTATAGAATAGGGAGACAGCGCTTGTTTAAAGTAATCAAATCAGAGGGACGTGCCCGCAGGGGCGAATTTTCCTGCCCCCACGGAACCGCTCAAACCCCGGTGTTCATGAACGTGGGCACTCAGGGCGCAATCAAGGGCGGCGTTTCCGCTCTTGAACTGCATGAGCTGGGCTGTCAAATCGAGTTATCCAACACCTATCACCTCCATGTGCGACCCGGCGATGACCTTATCAGGCGTCGGGGCGGGCTTCACAAATTTATGAACTGGAACGGCCCCATGCTGACGGACAGCGGCGGCTTCCAAATTTTTTCCCTTGCGGAGCTGCGAAAAATCACGGAGGCGGGGGTCAACTTCAATTCCCACGTGGACGGGCGCAAAATTTTTATGGGCCCGGAGGAGAGCATGCAAATCCAATCCAATCTTGGCTCGGATGTTGCAATGGCTTTCGATGAGTGCATCAAAATCCCCTCGCCCTACGAATATGTGGACAAATCCTGCGACCGCACCCTCCGCTGGCTAAAGCGCTGTGTGGCGGAGCAAAATCGGCTTAACGCACTGCCCGACACCATTAACCCGGGACAGGTGCTTTTTGGAATTAACCAAGGCGCAACCTTCCCGGAGCTTCGCGTTCGCCACATGAAGCAAATTGCGGAGCTTGACTGCGCGGGCTATGCCATCGGCGGCTTGGCGGTGGGGGAGACCAAGGAAGAAATGTACGACACCATCGAGGTCATTGAGGAGCACATGCCAAAGGACAAGCCCCGCTACCTTATGGGCGTTGGCACCCCCTCAAACATCATCGAGGCGGTCTATCGGGGAGTTGACTTTTTCGATTGCGTCATGCCCTCACGCAACGGACGCCACGGTCACCTTTTCACTTGGGATGGCATCATAAACATCATAAACCAAAAATACGCGGAGGACGACGGACCTCTGGACCCCCAATGCGACTGTCCCGTTTGCCGCAATTTTTCTCGGGCGTATCTGCGCCATCTTTTCAAATCGGGAGAAATTTTGGCGATGCGCTTGGGCGTTATCCACAACCTCTATTTCTACAACAAGCTGATGGAACGCATTCGCACTGAGCTTGATAACAATAATTTTGTGCAATTTCGCAATGAATTCAGTGAAAAATTGGAAACAAGGATATAAAAGCCTTGCATTTGAATTCATTGCCATATATAATTGAAAAGACAATTCAAGGAGGTCACTTTAATGAACTTTAACACAATCAAGAAAATTCTTTCCGGAGTTTCATTTGCTCTAATTCTCTGCCTCACCATGGCGGGCTGCACAGCCCCTGCCGGCGGCACGGGAGCATCGGGCAGCGGAGCAGGCGGCACTATCCAATTCGTCGTTTCCATCGTTATTCTCTTTGCTGTTTTCTATTTCTTCATGATCCGTCCCGAGAGCAAGAAGAAAAAGAAAATCATGGCAATGCGCAGCGCACTTGCAGTTGGCGACAAAATCATCACCATCGGCGGCATGATGGGCAAAATCGTCACCATGAATGACGACAACATCACCTTCGAAACAGGCGAGGACAGAGTTCGCATCCAAGTTGCAAAATGGGCAATCTCCGACAAAACCCAAAAAGCAAAATCCGAAGACTAATTCCACCCGAACTGTCATTGAGAGTTTCCCCGGCGAATAAGCTAAACAAGGCTTATTCACCGGGGAAATTTTTTTATATTAAAATGGAGGTCAAGCTATGAACAAATCAAAGGAAAAAGAAAACACGCTTTTGGAGCTGTTAATCAAATCGGCGGTGGGCGCGGCGCTGGGAACGGTGCTCACCCTGCTTTTGGTTTTCGGCTTCGCGGCGGGGATAAGAGGAGGTCAGCTTCCAAGCTCCCTGAGCGACGCTTTTATAATCGTGAGCGTAATCGCGGGCACAATTCTGGGCGGCGCTTTTTCTGCGGGAAAGCAGGGGAGGGGAGTGGTGGTTTCGGGGCTTACAGCGGCGGCAATGTACATCATTCCACTGCTGATTATTACGCTGCTTTTTGGAAATTCCCAAGGCGAAGGAAGCCTGACTTTGAAAATAATTATCGCCGCGGTTGCGGGTGGTTGCTTCGGAGGAGTGCTAAGGTTGCACAGAAAAAATACAAAATCACGTTTTAGGAAATAAATATCACTAGATGTAATCAAAGCGCCAGAGTTTACATAATTGCAAGTTGATTACCTATATATTGTAAAATGGGTCAAAATCGCTACTATATATTGCAAAAAACAGGGCTATGGCGCGCATAATTTAAACCGCGGTTGCTATGGTTGACATAATATAGTTAACATAATATATAGTCATAATGTACAAAAATCAAGGAATTTCACATAAAGACTTGATAAGCTTGTGATTTTGTATTATATTGTCATCACTGGCATGTTATGTAAATTACTTTATTATGCAAGCCTTTGCCGCCGCCACTTGTGGGGTGACAAAACAATGTTCAAAATCGGCTCCGGTTCAAAGGGTCTTTTCTCCTCTCCCAACAAAAAATACAATTCCTGTTTCCTCGTGTTTTCCCTTTGTTTTACTGTTGGTTGCGTCCTTGGCTGCTTCGTGGGTTCCGTCTCCGGCTCCCCCGAAAACGTCTTTCATTTTTCGGGCGCCCCGCCCTTGGGACTTGCAAGTTTCTTTCTTATTTTTCTCCGCATCTCTTGGTTTCATATTTTTGCCGCCGCCCTTGGTTCTTCCTTTTTGGGAATTGGTTTTTTACCGATTTTGGCAGGCGTTCGCGGCTATGCGCTCAGCTTGACAGCGGCTTCCATAATTCTTTCAAATCAGCAGCAGGGAATAATTATGGCGCTCATCCTTTTGGCTGTGCCCGCTCTTTTATCTCTGCCCTGCTTTTTCATCATCTCGGTGGACGCTTTTTTCAGCTCCCGCAGACTGCTGGAGCTTCACCGCGGAAGGTCATCTGTACCCCGGGGAAAGCTGCCAATCCACTGCTTAATCTGCGCCCCTATTCTTATCCTTGCGGCGCTGCTCCAAATGAAGCTCATCCCCTATCTTATTTCCCTGCTCAACTAATGAAGCCGAAAGGAGGAAAACTTATCGTGAGAAATACCGAATGTCTGGAAAAGTACGAAGCATACCTTACCGACGTGAAAAAATCCTCCGATAATACCATTTCCTCTTATTTGCGCGACATTCGCCAGCTGGGCACCTTCCTTTTCTCCCACTACGACGAGGGCTACGACTCCGTTACGGAGGAGGAGCTTTGCGAATACACAGCCTCCATGAAGGCACAGGGCAAATCCGTTCCAACCGTTGCCCGCAGCATCGCCTCCATCAAAAACTTCTACAAATTCCTCATAAACGAGGGCGTGGTGGAGGAAAACCCCGCCGCCGGCTTGGTTCCCGAAAAGGCGGTTCAAAGACTTCCCCAAATCCTCACCGGCAAAGAGGTCGAGCTTTTGCTGGAGCAGCCCGAATGCACCGACTACAAGGGCTACCGCGACCGCGCAATGCTGGAGCTTCTCTACGCAACGGGCATCCGAGTAAGCGAGCTGATTTCGCTGGACATCTCCGATATCAACCTTGCCGCCGGCATCATCCGCTGCCGCGGCAACGAAAAAGAAAGAATAATCCCCCTTTACCCCGCCGCCGTTCGGGCGCTTAAGGAATATGTGGAATTCATCCGCCCAAAAATGCTTGCTTCGGCGGACGAGCTTTCACTTTTCGTCAACGTGAGCGGTGAGCGCATGTCAAGGCAGGGCTTTTGGAAAATCATCAAAACCTACCAAACCAAGGCGAAAATTGAAAAAACCATCACTCCCCACACCCTTCGCCATTCCTTTGCCGCCCACCTTTTGGAAAATGGCGCGGATCTCCGCTCCATTCAGGAAATGCTGGGTCATGCGGATATATCCTCAACTCAGGTCTATTCCCAATTGGTAAAAAAACAGCTCAAGGATGTTTACAATAAGGCGCACCCCAGAGCATAAGCTTAATAATTTGACGCGCGCCGGGATTTTGGATATCCGTCTCGGCGCGCTTTTATATCCACTCAACATTTAGACAGGCGGTGACGTATGAAAAAGAAAAAATCGAATGCGGGCTTTACTTTGACAGAGCTTATAGTGGTCATTGCCATTTTGGGCGTTCTGATGGCTGTTGCCGTGCCTACCTACGGCGCAATTGTTGAGCGCGCCCGAGGAAACATCTGCAAGAACAACACAGCCTCCATAAACTATGCCCTTTCAATAAGAAGGCAGGAGCAGCCCATTGCGGACGAGAGCATTACAACTGATGAGGCAATGCTGGCAGTGCTCAGCGGCTTTTTCCCGGAAGGACTTCCCAAGTGCCCCGGCGGCGGAAGCTATGGCTACAACAAGAACTGCACCGTATATTGCAAAAAGCATCAAAGCCCCACCCTTACCATCCCCATGGATACGCTGGAAA
>JAVVZC010000078.1:0-5827 GCA_036650755.1 Oscillospiraceae bacterium | reverse complement strand
CCCAGTCCGTAGTTCTCGTAGATGTAGTCTATGTCCTTATCGCCGCGACCGGAGAGGTTCACTAGGATTGTGCCGGTTTTGTGTTCCTTGGCGTATCTGATGGCGTAGGCTAGGGCGTGGGAGCTTTCAATGGCGGGGATTATGCCCTCGTTGCGGCAGAGCAGGAAGAAGGCTTCCATGGACTCGTCGTCGGAAACGGATTCGTATTTTACTCGTCCCAAATCGTGGAGATAGGCGTGCTCCGGTCCCACGGAGGGGTAATCAAGCCCGCTGGCGCAGGAATAAACAGGTGCCGGCTCGCCCTTGTCGTCCTTTAGCATGATGCTGTTAAAGCCGTGCATAACGCCCTCACTGCCAAAGGCGATGGAGGCGGCGTTGTCGCCCAGCGCTTCGCCTCTGCCCATTGGCTCGATGCCGTAAATTTCCACAGGGTCGGCGAGGAAAGCCGTGAACATGCCGATGGAGTTTGAGCCGCCGCCCACGCAGGCTGTGACAGCTTCGGGCAAAAATCCGGTCATTTCCTTGAACTGGTCACGGGCTTCATAGCCCACAACGGACTGAAAATCTCTCACCATCATGGGGAAGGGATGTGGTCCCACGGCGGAGCCGATGCAGTAAATCGCGTCCTTATAATCCCGCATATAGCCCTCAAACGCGGCGTCAACCGCTTCCTTAAGGGTCATCAGTCCGCTGGTCACGGGGATAACATTTGCGCCCAGCATCTTCATGCGCATCACGTTTGGCGCCTGCTTTTTGATGTCCACCTCGCCCATATAGACGTCGCATTCCATGCCGAAATACGCGGCGGCGGTTGCCAGCGCAACGCCGTGCTGACCGGCGCCTGTTTCCGCAATCAGCTTCTTTTTACCCATGAATTTTGCTAGCAAACCCTCGCCCATGCAGTGGTTCAGCTTGTGGGCGCCGGTGTGGTTCAAGTCCTCACGCTTAAGGTAAATCTGGGCGCCGCCGATTTTTCGGGAAAGGCGCTCGCAGTGGTAAACCGGGGTGGGGCGACCTTGAAATTCCTTGCGGATACGGCGCAGCTCGTTGATGAATTGGGCGCTGTTGCAGATGGTGTTGTACGCCTCTGTGGTTTCCTTAAAGGCGGGGATAAGCTCATCCGGGAGGTAGGCTCCGCCGTAGGGTCCGAAGCGTCCGTCCTTGGTGGGGTTGTTTTGTAAATATGTCTCGAAGCCCTTGTAGGGGTTTGAATAATCTGCTGTCATAGTCATTTTTTTGTTCTCCTTAAAGTTTTATTTTTTTGTGTTCTGAAATATTTTTAATTTTTTTAAAATGAAACTCGCCATCGTAGCTTTCCCATAATTGCCTCCTAAACGCAAAAAACGCCTCTGCCCTAATAATTAGGACAAAGACGGAAGTCTCTGCGGTACCACCTAAATTGACGGTTTTAAACGCCCACTTATGACGCGCTGACACGCGTGCGCAATTTTTACGGGTTGCCTTCCCGTCGGCCATTACTTGCATAAAATGCTTTCCTGCCGCCCTCACGGGACCATTCGCATAAATGCACGCTGCGGCAATTCCACCCTCTGCCACTCTCTGAAAGCTGCGATGTATGTTACTTTCCCCGATCATCGGTTTGCTATTCGGTTTTCATTATGCTAACACAGCTTTGGGGGCGGTGTCAATGGTAAATTTATATTTTTTTTCGTGGGGCGGTTTGCGGTCGCCGGAAAGGGCGGTAATCCCCCCGATTGGGGGGGGATTACAAGACCGAAATCCATTTTTCTTTTCTTGCCTTATGCCGTTGCCTTCCTAGCCTATCAGTCCTTCGGCTCGCAAAAATTCCTCTGCCACTGCGGGGACGGTTTTGCCTTCCACGTCTACGGCGTAGGTTAGGTCGGTCATTTTTTCGTTGGTCATGCAGCCGCCCATGGTGTTTAAAACATCCTCAAGGTTCGGCGCGATGTCTTTATATTTTGCAAAAATCTCGTCCCGAACCAGCAGGGCGCCGTTGTATTCGGGGAAAAATTCCTTGTCGTCCTCCAACACTGTTAGCTTTGCCTTTCGGTTCAGACCGTCGGTTGCATAGACCTCGGTCACGTCAAAGTTGCGGTTTTCTATTCCGATATATTTAAGACCCAAATCCACGGTTTTTCTATCTTTAAAGCTTAAGCCGTAGAACTTTATGAAGGGGTCATATTTCATGCTGCCCTCTTGGGAGAAAAATTCGTGCTCCGCTCCGAAAACCAGCTCACCGGCGACGGGGACAAGGTCGGAAACGGTTTTCAGCTTGTATTTATCCGCAATATCTTGAGGGACGGCGATGGCGTAGGTGTTGTCGTGACCCATTTTTGCAAGCATTCTCAAGCCGTATTTTTCCATTGCAACAGAGTTTGCAAAGTCGTAAAGGCTCTGACCAGCGGGCACGTCCAGAGGGTCAAGGTGCAGGAAGGTGGTGAGCAGGGTGCCGTCGTAGCAGTTTAGCATGTCGCAACCGGGGTCGGCGGCGGAAATTTCCTTAAAGGCGTTGACGCTTGTCATTTGGTCACTGATTTTCACTGTCAGGTCGGTTTTGTCCTCCACAAGCAGCTTTGTCATGTAGGTGATAAGCTTCTCCTCGCTGTAGGTTCCGTCGAACATGCGCAGCTCGTTTTCCGGCTTCGCGCCGCAGGCGGCAAGCGCCAAAAGCATCAGTACGGAGAGCAGCAGCGCTGTTAATTTTTTGAATTTCATTGTGATTTCCTTTCTATTGGCGGGCTATTTGCCCGCGGCAGGGCTTAAAGTGCCGTTTCGCTTTGCAATTTGTTTTTCGATTGCCGTCATGCCCAAATCCAGCACAACAGCGATTAGCATGAGCACTATTGTGCCTTGGAAAAGTGTGCCCATATTGCGGATGCGGATGGCGTCGTTGATTACGTTTCCGATGCCGCCGCCGCCCACGAATGCGGCAAAAACCGCGGAGCCAACGGCGTTAACCGCCGCAATTCTCATGCCGGTGAAGATGACGGGAAAAGCCAAGGGCAGTTCAACATGCCAAAGCCTGTACATTTTTCCCATGCCCATACCCAGCGCCGCCTCGATGATGCCGGGGGCGACCTGATTAAGCCCCAAAAAGGTGTTGCTGACAATCGGCAACAGTGAATATAGGGCGATGCCGACGATTACCGTTGTTTTTCCCGCGCCGAAAAATACCATTAAGACGCCGAGAAGCGCAAGGGCGGGGATGGTTTGCAAAACGTCCGTAAGCCAGATGATGGGCTTTTTTGCTTTTGGGTAGAAGTAGCAGATAATTCCCAGCGGAAGCCCCACCGCGATGGCGAGAGCAACGGAGCACAAAACGATGAAAACGTGCTGTCCGAAGTAAGTCCAAGTCATATTGCTCCCCCTCTCATGCCCCGGGGCGTAACTTTTTTCTGGAGCTTGTCGATGAGGATGCCCGCCGTAACGGCGATTATGGCGGCGGGGATTGCACCCGCGATTATCAGAGTGTTGTTGTTGGTTTTTACGCCCAAATAGACGAAGTCGCCAAGCCCGCCCTGACCAATCATGGAGGCAAGCACTGTCCAACTGACGGTGTAGATGGTGGAAAGCCGCAGACCCGCGATTACGTTTGGCATTGCAAGGGGCAGCTCCACCCGAAACATGGTTTGCAGAGTTGACATTCCACAGCCCTTTGCCGCCTCCACAAAGCCGGGGTCCACATTTACGATGCCCGTGTAGGTGTTTTTAAGTACCGGGAAGGTGGCGTAAACCGACAGCGCGATTATGACGGAAATTGGCTTCATGCCCACATAGATGAACAAAACGCCGATGAAAACAATGCCGGGTATGGTTTGGAAAAGTGAGATTACAGACATGATAATCCCCGAATATTTTGGAATTCGGGAGAGCAAAAGCCCCAGCGCAAGCCCCAAAAGGAAGCCGATTGCCACAGCGATTACAACGTATTTGAGGTGGATAAGGGTTGCGTCAAGGAGAGCTTTGCCGTAGAGCTGAAAGAAATTTGTCATTCAACATCCCCCCACAGCGTGTCGGAAAGTGCCTTTGCCATACTGTTTTTTGTGACAATTCCCGCGATTGTGTCGTCGTCGTTCAGCACGACCACATAGCTGTCATAGGACTTTATGAGATAGTCGAAGCACTCTCTGGCGTCGCCGTTGCGGCGGGCGGTTTGCACCGTGTTGGCAATGAGGGGTTCGATGGTTTTTTCCCCCTTGCCCCGAAGCTTTATGTCTCGAATGGATACTGTGCCGAAATATTTATCCTCATCGTCGACTACCAGCAGGGTATCGACGCCGCTTCGCGCCATGCGCTCGGTGCATTCACGCAGTCCGCGGTCCTTGTCAACGGTGATGATATTGGTTCGCATGAAGGTTTCGACGGTAAGGTCAAGCCCCTCGCTTTGGACGTGCTTGCCAAGGAAATTTCGAACCATGTCGCTGGCGGGGTTTTCAAGCATCTCCTCCGGGGGCGCCATTTGGACGATTTTGCCGCCCTCCATAAAGATGATGGTGTCCGCAAGCTTTAGGGCTTCGCCCATGTCGTGGGTCACGAAAACGATGGTTTTGTTCAGCTTTTTTTGCAGTTTTTTGATTTCGTCCTGAAGGGTTTCTCGGGTCATGGGGTCAAGAGCGCCGAAGGGCTCGTCCATCAAAACAATGGGTGGCGAAGCCGCAAATGCGCGCAAAACGCCAATTCGCTGCTGCTGACCGCCGGACATTTCGCAGGGGTATTTGTGGGCGTATTCCTCGTAGGGCATGTTGACCATTTGGAGCATTTCGTGGACAATTTTGTCGCAACGCTCCTTGTCGTACTTGAGAAGCTTTGGCACAACGCAGATGTTTTGGGCAACTGTCATGTTGGGAAAAAGTCCGATTTGCTGGATTACGTAGCCGATTTCACGGCGAAGCTTGACCTTGTCCTCGGTTTCGGCGTTTTTGCCGTTGATTTCAATTGTACCCTCGTCGGGGTCGATAAGACGGTTAATCATTTTCAGAGTTGTGGTTTTTCCGCAGCCGCTGGGCCCGATAAGCACCACAAACTGCCCATCGGGAATTTCAAAGCTAAGCTTGTCGATAACTGCATTTTTCCCGTAGCGCTTGGAAACATTTTCAAATTTTATCATGTGTGGGCGTAGTCCTTTCTCCGTTTACAAAGTCCGAAACGGCTTCCATATTGACCTCCTCGGCGACAAAAATGATGCAGTCGCCCTTAAAAAGCTCCGCATAGGGTCCGGGGGAAACAATCATCCCCTGACCACGGCGAATTGCGATAATTGTGGCACCGGTCGCCTGCCAAAAGCAAAGCTCAGCAATGCTTTTTCCGATAACCCAAGCGTTCTCGGCGATTTTTGCCTCACCCACGGAAAAGCCCTGCTCGTCGGCGGAAAAAAGAGTTTCCTGCCGCTTTGTGATGGTGGCGGAAATTTCCGCCAGCTCCTTTGTGAGCCGAGTTTGAAGGAGCATCAGGTCGTTTAAGCGGGTTTGAAGATTTTTACTGCTGGCAAGCTCGTCAATTCGGTTCAAAAAGCGGCGTGCGCTGTCAACCGAGAGGACAAAAGCGCCGCTTTGTGGCTTGATTTCGATAACCTTCATGTCCGCCAAAAGGTGAAATGCCCGGCGGATAGTTTCCGGCGAAACGCCGTATTGAGAGGACATAACGGAGCGTCCGTAAATTTTTTCCCCCGCGGCGAAGTCCCCATCGGTGATGCGGGTAGCAATATCCGCGGCAATTTGCGAATATTGAGGGGGCAGTGGTTTTTGACCTACCTCAGCCATTTTAGCTCAATCCTTTCGAAACAAAGGTAGAATAATGCGGTAAATCAGCAAAAACTGCTGTAAGTTAAAGACTATTTACCGAAAAA
>JAVVZC010000077.1:0-6008 GCA_036650755.1 Oscillospiraceae bacterium | reverse complement strand
CCGCTACGAGAAGGGCATTCGTGAAATTCCGGTTTGGGCTTTGATTAAGCTTTCGGAGCTTTACGAGGTTTCTGTGGACTACATTTTGGGCATTACCGACAGCCCTGAACGCCATGCGTAAGCTGGCTACGGCTGCCATCGCTTTTGTGCTGGCGGTCTATTTGGCGCATTACCTAATCCCGGCTGAATATTTTCTCCTCGCCGCAATAATTTGCGGAGGGGTCGGTTTTGTTGCGATTATTTTGCGGGGAGACCTGCGAAAAAGGCTGCTGCTTATCAGCCTTTCCGCCGCGCTGGGCTTTTCCCTCAGCTACGTTTCCTATGTCACAAAAACCGCGCCCTCACTGGAAATTTCCGGCTCGGAGCTGACAATTTCCGCAAGAGTTTGCGACTATCCTCGAATTTCAAACGGCTTTGCGGGCGTTCAACTGCGCCTTATTGGGGAAAACACACCCGCCGTCGGCGCTGTTTTATACATCCCGGAGGCGGAGCTTCCGGAGCTGACGCCCGGGGACGAAATCAGCGTTCCAGTCCAAGTCAAAAGCTCCAATATTCGCTACGGCGAAAACTACGACCGCTACGCCGCCGAAAACAACTACCTTATCTGCTATCCTCGGGGCGAAATTCAGCTTGTGGGCAGAAGCTCATGGGCGTTTCTCAATTTCCCCAAAACCATCGGCAAAAATGTGGTGGAAACCTCAAAAAAGCTGTTTTCCAAGGAGACGTCGCCCTTTGTGACGGCTCTGCTGACCGGCGAAACCGATGAGCTTTACGCGGACACGGCACTTTACAGCGCCATGTCACGGTCGGGAATTCTCCATGTGGTGTCCGTTTCGGGCATGCACGTTGCGTTTTTGGTGGGCTTTTTGCAGCTTGTTGTTCGGCGAAAGCGCTGGGCAAGCTTTATCGGAATTCCACTTGTTTGGCTTTTTGTACCCATTGCCGGGGCGGGACCCGCCATTGTCCGTGCCGCGTTTATGCAAAGCGCGGTGCTGGCGGCGCCGCTGTTCCACCGTGAAAATGACAGCATCACCTCCCTTACGGCGGTTTTTGCCCTGCTGCTGCTTATCAATCCCGACGCCTGCGCCTCGGTCAGCTTGCAGCTTTCCTTTGCCGCCATGGCGGGCATGGTTTTATTAACGCCACGGGTGAACGAATTTTTCAAGCCTCGGCTTTCAAAAATGCGCAAAGCACACAAAAACGGCTCTGTTTTCGCCCGCTTGGGGGACAAGCTGCTAATCGGAATTGTCGCCGCGTTTTCAAGCTCTGTTGGCGCAATGGCGTTTTCCACGCCCTTGGCGGCGCTCTATTTCGGCTATGTTTCACTCATTTCAATTGCCGTAAACATCCTTGTTTTCTGGGCGATTTCCGCCTGCTTCATTCTGGGCTACTTGGGCTGTTTTCTTGGAATGCTTTGGTTTCCGCTGGGCATGGCTCCCGGTTTTGTTGCGGGGCTTGCCGCAGAATATATCATGGGCGTTTGCCGCGTCGCCGCAAAAATCCCCTACGCCGCCGTTTACACCGAAGGAAATTTATTCGGCGCTTGGCTGATATTAGTTTACATAATATTTGCACTGTGTATAATCTTTAAACGCAAAAGCGGCTTCCGTCCCGTTTTGCCCTGCTGTCTTGCCCTCTGTTCTCTCTGCACTGTAATCATCATTACCGACCTTGGTTTGCACAAAAACGAGGGCAGCTTTACAGCCCTTGATGTTGGTCAAGGGCAGGGGCTTGTTATAACGGCGGGGGAGGCGACTGCGGTTATCGACTGCGGAGGCAAGGGAAAGCTCCAAAATGCAGGAGAAATCACGGCGGGCTACCTGCTTCAGCAGGGGCGCAGAACCTTGGACGTTTTGGCGCTGACCCATTTTGACCAAGACCATGTGAACGGCGCTGTGCGTCTAATGAGCCGCGTTAATGTGCGCGCGCTGTTGGTTCCGCCGGACGCGGGGGACAGAGAATGTCGGGACGACATTCTTGATTTTGCCGTTCAGCAGGGCGTAAAGGTTTACATAATCGAGAAAGACACCTTGGTGACAATTGGCGATTTGACCCTTCGGGTCTATGGCCCCGTCAGTCGGCGGGAGCCAACGCTTATGTACCTTGCCAGCTTTGGAGACTTTGACGCCTTCATTACAGGCGACGCGGATATGGAATTTGAGCGGCGCTTTTTGCTGACCCACAGCCTGCCGGACACGGAAGTTTTTGTGGCGGGGCATCACGGCTCAAGGCACTCCAGCGGCGAGGAAATTTTGCATGCCGCCCGGGCGGAAAACGCCATTATTTCCAGCGGCTACAACAACTATGGACACCCCACGCCCGCCGCCCTAAAGCGCTTCGAAAATGCGGGCATGAACATTTTAAGAACTGACAAATTGGGAAACGTCACAATAAAAATCAAGTGAGGAGGCAGAGCTTTGGCGGGAGATTACAAGAAAAAAAACGAAACAAAAACAGATTACAAGTCGCTTTTGCGTGAGCTTAAGGACAAGGGCCCGGAAAGACTCTACACCCTTTGGGGCGAGGAGGATTACCTCCTTGGCAACTTTTTCAACGATATCAAGAACGCCTGTTTGGGAGACGGCGGCGAGGATTTTAACCACCACAGGCTTGAGGGCGAAAAGCTGGATATCCAAAAGCTTTCTCAAGCTGTGGACACCGTGCCCTTTTTTGGAGAACGCACACTTATCGAGGTGCGAAACTTTGACGTGAACGCCTGCCTTGAGGATATGACGGAGCGGCTAAAGCCTGTTATTTCCGATATCCCCGACTACGCAACCCTTGTGTTTTTGCTGCCCACGGGCTGCAAACCCGATGGTCGCCGCGCCGGGATTAAGCTGCTGAAAAGCCTTGGGCGGGGCATTGAATTTACCACCCAGCCCCAAGACGCGCTTGTAAACTGGATTGGCAGACGCTTCGCGGCGCACAACAAAAAAATCAGCATCGAGGACTGCAAAAAGCTGATATTCATCTCAGGTGACCACATGCAAACCCTTATTCCCGAAATCGAAAAAATTGCAGGCTATGTGAAAAGCGACGTGGTTTGCGGCGAGGATATCCAAAGGCTTGCCCAGCGAATTCCCGAGGCAAGCGTTTTTGATATGACAGACTGCATCGCGGCAAAAAATTATGACGGAGCTTTGGGAATTTTGGCGGAGCTTTTGCAGACAAACGAGCCGCCGGTCAAGATTTTGGCGATGATCGGCTACCAAATGCGCAAGCTCTACTCCGCCCGTGTGGCGATTGACGCCGGGCTGAAAGCCGATTACCTTGTTAAATCCTGCGGCTTTAACGCCGTCTTTCAGGCAGAGCGCTTTATGCGGTCGGCACGGGGCTTTTCAAAAAAATGCTTGGCGAAGGACGTGGAGCTTTGCACAATCGCGGACTACCGCATGAAAAGCAGCTCCGAGGAGGACGAAAACATTTTGTCGGAGCTTCTGCTACGAATGGCGTTGGGTGAAGCCCAATGATTAAGGTAAAGGAAATCATCGTGGTGGAGGGGCGCTACGACAAAAACACCCTCTCCCAAATAATCGACGGCACCATAATCGAAACCGGCGGCTTCGGCATTTTTTCCGATAAGCAAAAGCTTAAGCTGCTCCGCCGAATGGCGGAAACCCGAGGCATTGTTGTGCTGACGGACAGCGACGGCGCGGGCTTTCTAATCCGAAACCACATCAAGGGCGCAATCGACCCCGCCCTTGTGAAGCACGCCTACATCCCCAAAATTATGGGCAAGGAAAAGCGCAAAGCCACAGCCTCCAAGGAGGGCAGCTTGGGCGTTGAGGGCATGAGCCGAGAAACCATTTTGACGGCGCTTGCAAACGCCGGGGTCAGCTTTGAGGATGAAAATACAGCAGTCCTTCGGGACGAAATTACCAAAGGGGACTTATACACTTTGGGGCTTTTCGGCGGCGAGGGCAGCCGCATAAAGCGGGGCAAGCTGCTTTTAAAATTGGACCTGCCCCAAGGAATTTCCGCCAATGCTTTGCCCAATGTTTTGAACGCGCTTATGACCCGAGAGGAATTTTGCGCCTTCGTTTCCGATATCACAGTCGAAAAAGACAAATAGTTATAGCGTAACAACCTACATCTTGTTGTTACGCTATAAATTTATTGGTTGAAGCACAAATAAGTGTGGTAAAATTTTTGGACGCATGGTATAATTACACATTAAAGCTTGTATCAAAAATACGTCAAAAAGACAAAATATCTACATTGAGGAGAGCAGTTATGAGATGTCCGTTTTGTGGCTATGCCGAGAGTAAGGTTATAGATTCAAGACCCGCGGAGGAGGGCGCGACAATCCGCCGCCGTCGGGAATGCCTTTCCTGTCAAAAGCGCTTCACAACCTACGAAATCATGGAGCGTCTGCCCCTCGTTGTCATCAAGCGTGATGGCGGCCGCCAAACCTTTGACAAAATAAAAATCATGAACGGAATGCTCCGCGCCTGCGAAAAGCGCCCTGTTTCAATCACCGATTTGGAACGCATCGCCGACGAAATCGAGCAGGAGCTCCAAAACTCCCTTGAGCGTGAGGTCACAACCACCGCAATCGGCGAAATGGTCATGGTTCGCATGAAAAGCGTGGACGAGGTCGCCTATGTGCGTTTTGCCTCCGTCTATCGCCAATTTAAAGACGTCAACACCTTCTTCGACGAGCTGACCAAGCTTATCGACGACAAAAAGTCCTAAAACACCGTATCAAAGGTGATATGCTCCACCCCCGCAATGCTGTGAAGCTTCTCCTTAAGCCTTGCGTATGCGGCGCTTTGGGCGCCGTTTTCGCTTTCAAGCTCCTCAATCAGCTGAAAATAGGCGTCCGTCACTTGGTCAACCTCGCTGTGGCGCAACATTATATGGCTGTATTTTCCCCACGCCAGCCACTGGGCAAGGGAGCCTTCAACTTGCTTTGTGGCAACGCCCCGCTTCCCCGCGTTTTCCAGCTTTTCCGCAAACTCAATTTGTGAAACAAACAGCTCCGTTCTGTCGTCCAAGTAGGCAATGTTTAGCAGCAGCAGTCCAAAAATCACAAGCAGCAGCACGGCGGCGATTATTTCCTTTTTCATTTCGCCCCCTCCTTGCCCACATAATAAATCTGATTTTCACCGTTTATGGTCATAATATAAACATCCTTGGCGCTTTTTGCGTGGCGGCGCTTTAGCTCCGCCTCCAGCCATGGGCGGTCCTTTCCGCACAGGTGCAGGTTTTCCTCCATCACAAGCCCATTGTTTATCACAATCATGGGATAGCCCGTGTCCAAGGTTTCCAAGTTCAATTGCTTGGGCGTCAGGGGACGTTCCGCGGGGAACAAAATCAGGTTCAGCCGCCCGTCAGTCTCCAAAATCGCGTATTCAATGGTGCTCATGTCAAGAATGCTCTGGTTGCGCAGCTCCTCGGCAAGCTCGTCCAAGGTTACTCGGTTTTTCATCATTTCCGATTGATTTATCTTTCCCTTTATTATCAAAATGCTGGGTTTTCCGCAAAGAATTTTCCGCGCACCGGGGCTTTTTATTATTACCCCGGAAATAATCAGCTCACAAAACAGCAGCACAACAATGGGCAAAAGCCCGTTTAACAGCGGAATTCCAATATCCTGCAAGGGATGGGAAGCCAAATCCGAAATCAAAACCGCGATAATCAGCTCCGAAAGCTCCAATTCGCCCAATTGCCGCTTTCCCATCAGCCGCATGGCAATCAGCAGGGCAAGAAACACAATAATCGTCCTAAAAAACACAATAGCCATCAAAAAACCTCCCGCGCCGCCCCATTTTGGCGCGTTATAGTTTAAATCACAAGGCAGGGTTTTATCCAAGCTCAAACAAAGAATCTTATTCAGACAGGAGCAATTCAACACATGAAACAAGACATGATCCTAATCCTCGACCTAGGCAGCGAGGAAAATTCCCGCTTGGCGCGAGCAATCCGCAAGCTGGGCGTCTACAGCGAAATCTATCCCCATGACATCTCCGAAAAAGAGCTTTCCGCAATCCCCAACGTAAAGGGCA
>JAVVZC010000076.1:0-6037 GCA_036650755.1 Oscillospiraceae bacterium | reverse complement strand
ACGTAGCTGGAGGCGTCGGTGGAGAGGAACAGGATTGCTCCGTTCATTTCGCCCTCGTTGCCTGCTCGGCTGCTGGGGTTTGTGTAGCAGTAGTAGTTCATGAATTCTTCGGAGGCGAAAAGCTTGTCGGCGGTCATTTCGGTTTTGAAAAGTGCGGGGCCGACGGCGTTTACTGTGATGCCGAACTGGGCATAGGAGGCTGCCATGCCTGTGGTTAGACCAAGCACTGCTGCCTTGGAGGCGTTGTAGGAGTGGCGGATGAAAATTTCGCTCTTGTCGGCGACGATTGCGTTGACGGAGGCAACGTTTACGATTTTTCCGTAGCCCCGCTCCTTCATGCCGGGAATGACGTATTTGCTGGCGAAGAAGGCGCCTTTAACGTTTGTGTTGAAGGATTTGTCCCAATCTTCTTCTGTCATATCGTCCACACCGCCGTGGAGGGCTATGCCGGCGTTGTTCAGGAGAACGTCGATTTTTCCGAAGGCTGCGGTCACGGTTTCCATTGCGTTTTTAACGCTTTGCTCGTCTGTAACGTCACACTTGACCGCCAGCACCCGACGACCTGTTTTTTCGATTTCCGCCTTTACGGCTTCAAGTTTTTCGAGGCGGCGGGCAAGGAGAGCAACATCCGCGCCTGCTTCGGCATATGCCAATGCGGCGGCGGCGCCAAGCCCGGAGGAGGCTCCGGTAACAACCGCGATTTTTCCTGTAAGGTCAAAATAGTTTTTCATTGTGGATGTTCCTTTCTTATAAGACCGATAATTTTTTGTCAAATTTCTTGGTTGAACCAGTGCGGTTTAACTGAATTCAAAGTATCACATTAAAGTTGTGCTGTCAACACGAATACTGTGAACAATTTGCCATTATCGGAGGAACTCACAAAGGGGAGCCGGCTTTTTATTTATAAAGAGGATATTTGGCGCAAAGTGCCGCCACACGGGCGTCTATGTTAGTTTTTTGTTTATCGAAGTCCTTGATTGTGAGGGAGATTAGCTCCGCGATTTCCGCCATATCCGCCTCGGTAAAGCCTCTTGTTGTGACGGCGGCGGTGCCCAAACGCAGACCGCTGGTTTCCTTTGCTGTTTGGGGGTCGCCGGGGATTTTGTTTTTGTTGGTGGTGATGTGAACCTCGTCCAAGCGGGCTTCAAGCTCACGCCCCGTGATGCCGGCGCTGCGCAGGTCGAGAAGCACAAGATGGTTGTCGGTGCCGCCGGAAACCATGTCGATGTTGCGCAGGCGAAGCTCATCTGCAAGCACCGCGCAGTTTTTCACAAGACGCTGCTGATATTCCTTGAATTCGGGAGCCAGCGCCTCGCCAAAGGCGACAGCCTTGCCGGCGATAACGTGCATAAGGGGGCCGCCCTGACAGCCGGGGAAGATGGCGCTGTTAATTTTCTTTGCCAAGGCTTCGTTGTTTGTCATGATTGCGCCGCCACGGGGGCCGCGAAGGGTTTTGTGGGTGGTGGTGGTGACAATGTCGGCATAGGGGATGGGGCTTGGGTGAAGCCCTGCCGCCACAAGACCCGCGATGTGCGCCATGTCAACCAAAAGATAAGCGCCGCATTCCTTTGCGATTGCGCCGAATTTTTCGAAGTCGATGACACGGGGGTAGGCGGAGGCGCCGGCGATAATCATTTGGGGCTTGCAGTCAAGAGCGATTTCACGGAGCTTGTCGTAGTCGATAAGTCCGGTTTCGGCGTCAACGCCATAGGCGACGATGTTGTAGTATTTTCCCGAGAAGTTTACCTTGCTGCCGTGGGTCAGGTGACCGCCGGCGTCAAGGTCCATGCCCAAAACCGTGTCGCCGGGCTTGCAAAGCGCCATGTAGGCGGCATAGTTTGCCTGGGAGCCACTGTGAGCCTGAACGTTTGCATAATTGCAGTTAAAGAGCTTTTTGAGGCGGTCGATGGCGATGTCCTCAACCACGTCAACGCACTGGCAGCCGCCGTAATAGCGCCGTCCCGAATAGCCCTCCGCATATTTGTTGGTTAGCACACTGCCAACTGCCGCAAGCACTGCGGGACTGACGATGTTTTCCGAGGCGATTAGTTCGATGTTGCCCCTTTGTCTTGCAAGCTCCAGATTTATCGCGTCCGCGACCTCTTTATCCTGTTTTGCGATGATATCAAGCTCCGTTTCAATGCTCATTCGTGTGCCCTCCGTAAAATTTTTTTATATTTTTTTGGAATAAATATCGCCAAATTTTCTGTATATACATTATAACATATGAACAAAAGCCTTTGCAACTGGCTAAAAGCGAAAAAACTTTGATTTTTCAGCGGGGAATGTTATACTAAATGAGTAAAAACCCAAGGAGGCAGGAAGCTTGAGAGACAAAAAACAGATTAAAGAAATAATCGCCCGCTTGGAGGCGGAATACCCGGAAGCGCTTTGCTCCCTCCAATACAAAAAGGACTACGAGCTGCTTTTCGCCACCCGCCTTGCCGCCCAATGCACCGACGAGCGGGTGAACCGTGAAGCGCCCAAGCTTTTCGCAAAATTTCCAAGCCTTGAAGCCCTTGCCGCCGCCGATATTTTGGAGGTGGAGGAGCTTGTTCGACCCTGCGGCTTTTATCACACCAAGGCGCGGGACATCGTCCTCTGCTCAAACGCGCTTTTGCAGCGCTTTGACGGCAAGGTTCCCGACAGCTTGGAGCAGCTTATCACCCTGCCCGGCGTGGGCAGAAAAACGGCAAACCTGATTTTGGGCGACATTTTCGGCAAGCCCGCCGTTGTGGTGGACACCCACTGCATCAGGCTTTCCAACCGCTTGGGCTTGGTGGATGAGCTTAAAGACCCCCAAAAAATCGAAACGGAGCTTCGAAAAATTCTTCCCCCGGAAAAGTCCTCGGACTTTTGCCACCGCCTTGTGCTCCACGGCAGAGCCGTCTGCACCGCGAGAAAACCCAAGTGTGAGCTTTGCGCTCTCCGCCATGTTTGCAAGGAATTTTCAAATATCAAGGGCGAATGAACCACTACTTCCGTCAAAATGTGGACGATTGGTAAAATTTTTTGGAAATTGCCCAAAAGTGCTTTTAATATGCCCGGTTTTATATTAGAATGGGCATGTATGAACATACTACAACTAAACCTATGAACGGAGTGCTGTCTATGGAAGCAAAAAAGCCGGTATACAAACGTGTTCTCCTAAAAATAAGCGGGGAGGCGCTGGGTGGTGAAAGCGGCAGAGGTCTTGACTTCTCCGTCATCGAAAGCGTCTGCCAAGAAATCAAGCAATGCGCCGATTTGGGCGTTGAAATCGGCGTTGTCATTGGCGGCGGCAACTTTTGGCGTGGCGTCAAGGACGGCGGCGGCAAAATTGACCGCACACGTGCCGACCACATGGGCATGATGGCAACAGTCATGAACTGCCTTGCCTTTGCCGACGTTTTGGAGCAAATGGGCATCGAGGTTCGTGTCCAAACCGCCATCGAAATGAAAGCCGTTGCGGAGCCCTACATCCGCCTTCGCGCCATGCGCCACCTTTCCCGGGGCAGAGTCGTCATCTTTGGCTGCGGCACGGGAAGTCCCTTTTTCTCCACCGACACGGCAGCCGTGCTTCGGGCGGCGGAAATCGAAGCGGACGCAATTCTGCTTGCCAAAAACATCGACGGCGTCTATTCCGCCGACCCCAAGCTTGACCCCACAGCCATCAAATATGACGCGATCTCCTATGACGACGTGCTCTCCCAGCACCTGAAGGTTATGGACTCCACCGCCACCTCCATGTCAATGGACAACAAAATCCCCGTCATTCTTTTCGCGCTGAAAACTCCCGGCAACATCGTCCGTGTCATTATGGGCGAAAAAATCGGCACAATAGTACAATAACCACAAAAATACACAAACGGAGGGACTAAAAATGGCAGACAACTATCCTGAATTTTCCGCCAAAATGCAAAAAACTACGGAGGTTTTGGACTCACAGTTCGCCTCTGTCCGCGCCGGACGGGCAAACGCCGCCGTCCTCGACCAAATCAAGGTTGAATATTACGGCACCCCCACACCCATCCAGCAAATCGCAACCGTTGCCACCCCCGACCCCCGCTCTCTTGCAATCACGCCTTGGGACTCCGCCTGCCTCAAAATGATTGAAAAGGCAATTTTGGAATCCGACCTTGGCATAAATCCCCAAAACGACGGCAAAGTCATTCGCCTCATGTTCCCCCAGCTCACCGAGGAGCGCCGCCGTGACCTTATCAAGCAGGTCAAAAAATACACCGAGGAAGCAAAAATCGCCATCCGCAACATCCGTCGTGACGCTGTTGAGCACTACAAAGACATGAAAAAGAAGTCCGAAATCACCGAGGACGACTTGAAGGACGTGGAAAAAGACCTTCAAAAGCTGACGGACGACTACATCAAGTCCCTTGACGCCTTGGCGGCGAAGAAGGAAAAGGAGCTCATGGCTATCTGATGAAGCTTTTTCGAAAATCGAAAAATTCGGCGGGGGAAGTGGATTTTCAAAATCTCCCCCGCCATATTGCCATTATTCTGGACGGCAACGGTCGCTGGGCGTCCGCCCGTGCCCTGCCCCGCAGTGCGGGTCACGCCGCAGGTGCGGAAAATTTTCGAACCATCGCCACCTATTGCAAGGACATCGGCATCAAATACCTTACTGTCTACGCTTTTTCCACCGAAAATTGGAAGCGCCCCGCCGCCGAGGTTCGGGGCATCATGGATTTGCTGGACAAATACCTTTGCGAAGCCTTGGAGCGCATGGAGCGGGACAAGGTCAAAATGAGCTTTTTCGGTGACACCGCCCCCCTTTCCCCAAAGCTTCGGGCGCTCATTGCCCGCTGTGACGAAATCAGCCACCATTACGAGGGCTGTCAGGTGAATATTTGCCTGAACTACGGCGGCAGGGACGAAATCCTAAGAGCGGCAAAAAGCTATGCCGAAGCCTTTTCAAAGGGCGAAGCGGCGGAGCTTTCCGAGGATTATTTTTCAAGCCTTCTCTACACCCGCGGCATTCCCGACCCCGACCTTATCATCCGTCCCGGCGGCGAAACCCGCCTTTCAAACTTTCTGCTTTGGCAGGCGGCATATTCGGAGCTTTATTTCACCGACGTGCTTTGGCCCGCCTTTGACAAAACGGAGCTTAACCGAGCAATCGCCGTCTTTCAGCACCGCAACCGACGTTTCGGTGGTGTTTAAGGACTTTTTTCCATAAATATAAAAGTAATTTCGCATTTATTTGCCATCTTACAAGCAGGGCTACCCCTTTTTAAAGGGGCGGCGAAGGGAACAGACATATGAAAACCAGAACACTCGTTGCGGCAATTGCAATTCCACTGCTCATTTTATTGATTTTTCTCGCCCCCCTTTGGGCGTTTGCAATCGCGGTGGGCATCATATCCTCAGCCGCGGCATGGGAATTTCTCCGCTGCACCGACCCGAGCTCTCCAATGCGTTTTCGGGTCTATGCCTCTGTTGTCGCCTTTGCAATTCCCATCGGCAGCGCCTTTCTCCGTGGCAACACAGTTCTCACAACCGGGCTATTTCTCCTTTGCGCCCTGATGTTCACGGAGCTGATGCTCTCCTTCCGCAAGGAGAAGCCCCTTTCCATGGAGGCACTGCTGCTTGTGGTTTTCGCGGGGGCAATCATGCCCATGCTCCTTTCCGCCATGGTGCGGGTGGGACTGCGTGAAAATTCCTCCGTCTATCTGCTACTGCCCTTTGTCGCCGCCTTTTCCAGCGACAGCGGCGCGTATTTTGCAGGCTCCTTCCTTGGAAAGCACAAGGCTTTTCCCCATCTCTCCCCCAACAAAACCGTTGAGGGCTGCATCGGTGGCTTTGTCGCCGCCATCCTTATCATGCTGCTCTATGGGCTGATTTTGCTTGCCTTGGGCTTCGAGGTCAATTTCCTTCTGCTGGCGCTTTACGGACTTTTGGGTAGCCTTGCCTGCCAAATCGGCGACCTTTCCTTCTCCGCCGTCAAGCGGCTCTACGGCGTCAAGGACTACGGACACCTAATCCCCGGTCACGGCGGAATGCTGGACAGGTTTGACAGCATGCACCTTACCGCCCCCATGCT
>JAVVZC010000075.1:0-6193 GCA_036650755.1 Oscillospiraceae bacterium | reverse complement strand
GCCTGCTTGCCCGGGGCGAGGCAGTCGCAATTTGAAAGACCCATTGCGCGGGCGCCGTTCACCGCCGCCATTTTTAGGACGCTTGCCGCGTCCATCACGGAGGCGTCATTGTATTTCAGCTTTTGGAGGGCGGTGGCAAGGAACATTTCACGGAACATGTCAAGGCAGTTGTTGGAGGCGGGGCCGTCGGTGCCAAGAGCGATGGGGATGCCCATTTTGTCCATTTCACAGAGCCTTGCGGTGCCGCTGGCAAGCTTTGCGTTGGAGCCGGGATTGGAAATTACCCAAAGCTTTTTGTCGCGAAAAATCTTTAAATCCTCGTCAGACATGTGGACGCAGTGGAAGCCGCCGCCGCCGTTTTCGAAAATTCCAAGCTCACTCAAATATTGGGCGGGGCTGGCGTTGTGGCGCTCAAAGCAGCCGGAAACCTCGTCGGCGCACTCGGCAAGATGGGTGTAAACCGGGGCGTGAAGGGCGGCGGCAAGGCTTGAAATTTCACGAAGAAGGCTATCCGAGCAGGTGTATTCCGCGTGGAAGCCCAAGCGGTAATTGATTAGCGGGTGCAGCTTGTTAAAGGCTTCGTAGCGCGCCGAAAGCTCCGAAACGGAGCCGGAAAAATCGTTGATTTCGCCGCATAGAACCGTGCGAAAGCCGCTGTCAACAGAGGCGCTTGCAACTGCCTCCGGGTGGTAATACATGTCAAAATTCGCGGTCATGCCCGAGCTTAAATATTCCAAAATCGCCAAGCGTGACAGCCAGTAGATGTCATCTGCATTCAGCTTTGCCTCCATGGGGAAAACCTGCTTTTGCAGCCAATCCAGCAGGGGAAGGTCGTCCGCAAAGGAGCGGAGGAAGGTCATTGCGGAATGGGTGTGGGCGTTTTTGAAGCCGGGCAGCAGGAGATTTCCCTTAAGGTCAATTTCACGGTCCCAAGAAAAATCCGCAGGCTTTGCCTTGCCGATATAGAGGATTTTGTCGTCCTTTATCCAAACCTCGTCATTGGAAATTTGGTCGTTTTCTGCCATTGAAAGCGTTTTGCCGCCGAAAAATCTGATGTTCATTTAAGTCCTTTCTAGCGCTTACTCTTGTCGTAAATTTCTCCAAGCGCCCGGGGAGCACGGTTGTTGGAGGAGAAAAACATGAGGAGCAGCAGGGTCAAAACATAGGGTAGGATCATGATAACGTCGGAAAATGCGCTGGAAAGCCCCAAAACCTGCGCCAGCTTGTAGCCGGCGGAACGGGCGAAGCCAAACAGCAGGCAAGCGCCGAGAGTTGGCATAATCTTCCAGTTTCCAAAAATCAGCGCGGCGATGGCAAGATAGCCGTAGCCCGCATAGATGCTGGGTGAAAAGCTTGCGGAGATGGAATATGCAAAGCAAATTCCGCCCAGCCCCGCCAAGGCGCCGGAGACCATAACCGCCAAAAATCGAACCTTTGAAACACTGATGCCGGCGGCGTCCACGGCGTGGGGGTTGTCGCCGCAGGCACGAAGCCGCATGCCGAAGCGGCTTTTGTAAAGCACATACCAAGCCACAAGGGCGACGCCGATTATGATGGGGATGTAGATGTAAACATCGGTGAAGAACGCGCCCAAAACAGGGATTTTTGAGATGCCGGGAACTGTGAATTTGTTGCAAATTCCCAAAACGAATTTGTTGGTGGGCTTGCCGAACATTATGGTGTTCAGCTGGCTTGTGAGGAAGGCGGTCAGCGCCATTGCGAGTATGTTTATGACAACGCCGCTGATGACCTGATTTGCCTTAAATTTTACGCAAAGCAGGGCGTGAAGCATGGCGTAGATTGCGCCGCCGACCACGGAAACAATAAGCGCCACAAGGAACATCGGAACCTCGCGCCCGGCAAGGTCGCCGCCTGTGACAGCCATTACGAAGGCGGCACCGGCAAAGGCACCAAAGCCCAAAAGTCCTTCCAAGGCAAGGTTTGTTATGCCGCTTCGCTCGCTGTAGATGCCGCCGATTGCGATGATAAACAGGGGAAGCGCAAAGGCAAGACCCTCGATTATGATTACGTTCATTCCTTGGCACCCCCTTTCGATTTCTTGCTTCGGATTACGGGCGCTTTGGCGTTTAGGAGGCTTTCCTTGGTGAGCGAAACCCTATAGCGGATATAGACGCCGCAGGCGGAAAACAGCAGGATAAGCCCCGTAATGAATTGAGAAATTTCTTGGGGCACATTGATAACAGAGCTCATGTAGTTACTGCCCTGAGAAATGACGGTTATGAGCAGGGAGGAGAATAAAATTCCGATGGGGTGGGAGTTGCCCAAAAGGGAAACCGCGATGGAGTCGAAGCCCACGGAGGTTAAAACTCGGGGCTGGATTGATGAAAAATAGCCAAGGTAATAGGTTACGCCCGCAAGCCCAGCCAAGGCACCGGAAATTGTCATTGCGAGAATGACGTTTTTCTTAAGGGAAATTCCGGCATAGTGGGCGGCTTTTTTGTTGAGCCCCACAACCTTCATTTCGTAGCCGAGACGGGTTTTGTTAAGCAGCAGCAAAACTAAAATCGCGGCGGGGATGGTGAGCAAAAATCCCAAGGGCAGGTCCATTTTTAAACCGAAAAGCTCCACGCCCGAGAGGGTGAGCATTGCGGAGGGGTGGACATATTGGGACTGGCGGGACACCGCGTTTATGAAGTAGGAGTTTATGAAAAAGCTGATGATGTATTGGAAAATGTAGTTTAACATGATTGAGGCAACCACCTCGTTTATGTTAAACCTGTGCTTTAGCCAGCCGATTAGGGCGCCAACGGCGGCACCGCTTGCAGCGCCGATGATGAGCACCAAGGGTATGGCAAGGTAGGGGGGAAGGTTTGAATAGCCAACGGTGATGCTGGCGACAAAGCCCGCAACCAGCATTTGCCCCGAAACGCCGATGTTGAACAGCCCGGTTTTGAAGGCGACAGCAACGGCGAGAGCGGCGAAAATCATGGGCGTGATGGCGTTTAGCAGACCCATAAAGTCGGAGAGCATGCCACGCTTTGCGGCGTAGCTGCCCTTTGGCAGAAGTCCACTGCCCTGAAGCAGGCTGAGAAAGCCTGTCAAGGGGTTTTTGCCCATGATAAGGATTACGATTGCCCCCGCGATAAGGCTGAGCAAAACCGCAAAGAGGGGAATTGTGATGAACTGACTTTTTTCGTTGCCCAAAAGTCGGACAATGGTGCGTTTAAAGATGTTGCCCTTGTGCTCTAAGCTGTTCACTCTGACTTCACCCCCATCATAAATTCGCCCACAGTGTTGGCGTCCAGCGTTTCGGCGGGTGCAATTTTTTGCATTTTGCCGTTAAACATAACACCGATGGTGTCCGCTAAATTCATAATTTCGTCCAGCTCCAAGGAGATGAGCAGAATTGCCCGTCCCGCGTCCCGCTGGGCAAGAATTTGCTTGTGGATGTTTTCGATTGCGCCGATGTCAAGACCACGGGTGGGCTGAACGAAAATCATCAGTCGGGAAGCCTGCTCGATTTCCCTTGCGACAATGGCTTTTTGCTGGTTGCCGCCGGACATGGAGCGGACGGACGCCAAAACGCCCTGACCACTGCGAATGTCATAGGTTTCGATAAGCCGCTTGCCGTATTCGGAGAAAACATCGTATTTGAGAACGCCCTTTTTGCAGAAGGGGTTTTGGAAATATTTTTTCAGGGCAAGGTTTTCCGCCAGATTTAAATCCAAAACCAAGCCCACCTCCTGCCTGTCCTCGGGGATGTAGGAGATGCCAGCAAGGCTTCGTTCACGGACGCCCTCATGGGTGATGTCACAGCCGTTTAGAGTGATTGAGCCGTTGCAGACATTGACAAGCCCCGCGACAGCGTCCGCAAGCTCCACCTGACCGTTGCCGGAAACGCCGGCGACGGCAAAAATTTCGCCGCTGCGGACAGGGAAGGAGACGTTGTTCACCACGGGGAGCCCGTCGGCGTTTTTGACGGTGATGCCGGAAACGTCAAGCACCACGTCGCCGAATTTTGGAGGATTTTTGTCCACGGTGAAGCTGACCTCACGACCGACCATAAGGTTTGCCATGGTTTTTGTGGAGGTGGTTTTGACGTCCAAAATGTCGATGAGCTTGCCGCGGCAAAGAATGGCGCAGCGGTCGGCGACCATTTTGATTTCCTCCAGCTTGTGGGTGATGAGGATGATGGTTTTGCCCGCGTTTCGAAGCTCACGGATGATGTCAAGTAAAAAGAGGATTTCCTGAGGGGTGAGCACCGCCGTGGGCTCGTCGAAAATAAGGATTTCCGCCTCACGGTAGAGCATTTTGAGGATTTCCACCCGCTGTCTTGTGGAGACGTTAACGTCCTCGATTTTTTGGCTGGGGTCAACCTCAAGCCCGAATTTGCGGGAAAGCTCCGAGATTTTTTCGTTGGAGCCCTTGATGTCCACCGAGGGCAAAAAGCCCAAAAAACGTGCCTTCGGCTCGTGACCCAGCACGATGTTTTCGGTGATCGTGTAGTTTTCCACCAGCTTGAAATGCTGATGCACCATGCCGATATTCAGCTTTGTGGCGTGGGCGGGAGAGGTGATTTCAACCTTTTTGCCACGGATAAAGATTTCGCCCTCGTCAGGCTCGTACATTCCGAACAGCATGCTCATGAGAGTTGATTTTCCCGCGCCGTTCTCACCTAAAATTGCGTAGATTTCGCCCTTTTTGATGGAGATGGAAACGTCGTCGTTGGCGACAATTCCCGGAAAGCGTTTGGTGATGTGGCGCATTTCGACAATAAATTCATCCATAACAGGTGCTCCTTTTCGGGAGATTATTCTTCAATATCTATCAATTCTACACGTTTTATCTCCCACTGTCAAAGATTTTTGAAAAGTTAAAAAAAGTTTGAGCGGAGAACTTATCTCCGCTCAAACCAAGCATAGTTTATTTGTTTTTAGGGCTTACTTAAGACCGGGGAAATTTTCAACGGTGATGTCGCCGCTGAAGTTTGCGGGAGGAACGATTGTGCCGTCCTTAACGAGTGCATAAGCATCGTTGCAAGCCTTGAGGGTTTTTTCGGAGAGCTGCTGACGACCTTCCTTGGAGACAAAGCCGGTGGAGTCGGTGTCTGCCTTAAGGGTGACGTTTGCGCCCTTGAAGGAGCCGTCCGCGATTGCATTGAGCTGACGCTCAACGTTAATGTCCATGACTTTCAGTCCGCAGGTGAGGATGATGTTCTTGTCGCCGTTTACGCCATCGTCATATTGGTCGGTGTCGCAGCCGATAACCTTGACGTCTTTTGCTTCCTTAGCAGCGGTGAAAACGCCGTTGCCGGAGTTGCCGGCGGCTACAAAGAGAATGTCGCAGCCTTCAGCGATAAGGGCAGCACCGACGATTTTGCCGGTTGCGGGGTCGTTGAAGTCGCCAACGTAGTTGCCGCCAATTACGGTGTCTGTAACGTCCTTGCCGGAATAGGAGGCAATTTCAACGCACTGGGCTTTTGTGCCAAGCTTTGCGTTTGCATAGGCAACGCCGGCTTCAAAGCCGTATTGGTAGTTGACGTTGGAGGGATATGCGATGCCGTTAACAACGGCAACCTTGCCGGTTTTGGTTTCCATGGCGGCAGCGATGCCGGCAAAGAAGCCGCTTTCCTGCTCAGCAAAGTACATTGCATAGATGTTTGCTACAGGAGCGTCGGCAGGAAGGTCTTTCATGTCGTCGCCTGTGGGCCAAGCATCAACAAGGATGAATTTCTTTTCGGGGTTTTCCTTTGCGATGGTGGTGATACCGCCAAACTGGAAGCCCGGGGTGATGATAACGTCGTAGTCGGCAACAATGTCGGCAACAGCGTTAACGGAGTTTGCGATGTCAGCCTCCTGAACGGGGGTGACGGTGGATTTGGGGTTGTTTGCAACAAAGGCAAGTGCGCCTTCATAGACGTTCTGGTTGAAGGAGCCGTCGTCAACACCGGAGGGGCTGGTTACGACCGCGATTTTGAGAGCTGCGCCTTCGGCGACGGGCTCAGAGGGCTTTGCGGAAGCGGGGGGAGCAGAGGGGTCAGCGGCAGGCTTTGCAGTACAGGCAGCAAGACCCAGCACCATGACCAATGCAAGAGTGAGTGCAAGAATTTTTTTCATTTCGTACCTCCATAAGTATTATGTTAATAATACAGCTTTTGTAGCACAAAAGAACGCCCTTTGCGCCCATTGCATACTACTTTTTCATTATAATATAACTTATACAGCTTTGCAAG
>JAVVZC010000074.1:0-6400 GCA_036650755.1 Oscillospiraceae bacterium | reverse complement strand
AAAAAATGAGCCTCTGCAATTAGCAAAGGCTCATAATTGATTTAAGGATTAGTCCTTCAGCTTTTTGATTTCGGCTGTAAGAACAGGAAGAACCTCGAACAGATCGCCAACGATGCCGTAGTCTGCAACGTTGAAGATGGGGGCGGTTGCGTCCTTGTTGATTGCGATGATGGTTTTTGAGCTGCTCATGCCGGCAATGTGCTGAATTGCGCCGGAAATTCCGCAGGCAATGTAGATTTTGGGGCCCACGGTTTTGCCGGTTTGACCGACCTGATGTGCGTGGGGAATCCAGCCGGCATCAACTGCTGCGCGGGAAGCGCCAACGGTTGCGCCAAGAACAGCTGCAAGCTCGCGTACGGGCTTGAAGCCATCGGGTCCACCAACGCCACGGCCGCCGGAGACGATGATTTCAGCGCCTTCGAGGTCAACAATTTCGCCTGCGGCTTCCTTGATGATTTCAAGGAGCTGGGTGCGGATTGCTTCGGGAGCAACGTGGTAATCTTCCATAACGACTTCCGCCTTGCGGGCGGTGTCTGCAACGGCTTTTTTGAAAACGCCGGGGCGAACTGTGCCGATTTGGGGACGGGTGTTGGGGCAAAGGATGGTTGCCATCAGGTTGCCGCCAAAGGCGGGACGAGTCCAAGCAACGTTGCCGGATTCTTCGTCGATGGCAAGAGAGGTGCAGTCTGCTGTAAGTCCTGTTTTCAGGCGGCAGGAAAGACGGGGGCCAAGGTCGCGACCGTTGTTTGTTGCACCGATGAGGATGGTGGTGGGGCCGTATTTTTCAACAAGCGCGTTCATAGCGTTTGCATAGGCGTCGGTGGTGTAATGCTCAAATTCCTTGCCTTCAACGACAAGAATTTTGTCCGCGCCGAATTCGGTGGCGGATTTGACAGCGGCGGCGGTGTTGTTGCCGATTACGATACCGACAAGCTTGCCACCCTGTTCGTCTGCAAGACGACGACCCGGCTCAAGTAGTTCCAAGCCTACGTTTTTAGCGGTTCCGTCATCATTGGTTTCGATGAATACCCATAAATCTTTGGTTAATGCTTCCATTATATGTTTACCCCCCTCTTAAATGATGCCGTCAGCGCGAAGTGTTTCGAACAGCTTCTTTGCCGACGCTTCATTTGTGTCTTCTTGAATGGTTGTTCCGCCGGTTTTGACAGCCGGGGTGAAGGTCTTTTTGACCTTTGTCGGGGAGCCCTTAAGTCCAATGCGCTCTCTGTCGATGTCTGCCATATCGTCGGCGGTGATTGTGCCGATTTCCTTGCGGTTTGCAGCCATTTTTGACTTGATGGAGGGATAGCGGGGATCAAAGGAGGGCTTTGTAACGGTGACTACGCAGGGCATTTTTGCACCGATGATTTCGAAGCCGTCGTCAACTTCTTTTTTGACCTTGACGAGGTCACCGGCGATTTCAGCGCCGATGGCGTAGGTAACTTGGGGCAGGTCAAGGTGCTCGGCAATTTCGGGGCCGACTTGAGCTGTGTCACCGTCGATTGCCTGCTTGCCGCAGAAAATAACGTCAAACTTGCCTTCGGTTTCTTCAAGCTTTTTGATTGCGGAGGATAGTATGTAGCTGGTTGCAAGGGTATCGGAACCGCCGAAGGCACGGTCACTGACAAGATATGCTTTGTCTCCGCCAACGGCGAGGCATTCCTTGAGAGCGTCCTTGGCTTGGGGAGGTCCCATGGACAGGAGAACGATTTGAGCTGTGGCGTCGGCGTCCTTAATTCTTGCGGCTAGCTCCAAAGCATAGGCGTCAAAGGGATTGACTATGCTGGGGACACCGTCACGGATAAGGGTATTCTTGACGGGGTCTATCCTAATTTCTGTGGTATCAGGTACCTGTTTGATGCAAACAAGCATGTTCATGATAGGTTTTCCTTCTTTCCAAATTATTGCTGGATCTGATTTTGTTTATCCATGGTGAATTATTATACATTTAATTGACATGAATGTCAACAAATTGACAAAATAAGAGGGGAAAAAGTTCCCGGAACTTGACAAACAACAAGAAGTCCGCACAGCCACAAGGGTTTGTGTGGGCTTCTTGTTGCGACAACTGCCAAAGGGCAGAAGCTATTTTATGGGATTATTAGGGCTTTTTTTAGGTTGCCCCAAGGCTTACATCATGCCGGAAGCCTTAAGGAGGGACTTAACGATAACCATGCGCTGAACTTGGTTGGTGCCTTCGAACAGCTGGGCGATTTTTGCGTTTCTGAGGATGATTTCGATGGGATATTCCTTGCTGTAGCCGTTGCCGCCATAGATTTGGATGGCGTCAAGAGCGCACTCGACGCAAGCGTCGGAAGCAAAGGTCTTTGCGGCAGAGGCGAGAGCGCTGTCGATGACGCCATCGTCGATCATGCCGGCGACTTTGTATGTAAGAGCGCGAGCTGCTTCGTATTTGATTTCCATGTCGGCAATCATGAACTGAATTGCCTGATTTTGGAGGATGGGCTGACCAAAGGTAACGCGGACAGCGGCATACTCAAGGCACTTGTCGATGCAGCTGCGCATTGCGCCGCAGCTTGCAGCGCCAACGCCTGCGGGACGGGTTCTGTCAAAGGTGCTCATTGCGATTTTGAAGCCCTGACCCTCTTTGCCGACCAGGTGGTCTGCGGGAACGCGGACGTTATCGAAGATGACCTCGGTGGTGTTGGAGAGACGGATGCCCATTTTGTCTTCTTCTTTACCGGTGGTGATGCCGGCGCGTGAACGCTCAACGATGAAGCAGGACATGCCGTGGGTTCCGGCGTCGGGGGTGGTAACTGCGAATACGGCATAAACGCTGGCAAGTCCGCCGTTTGTGATGAAGGTTTTTGTGCCGTTGATGACCCACTCGTCGCCCTCAAGGACTGCGGTGGTGCGGTTGTTGGAAACATCGGAGCCGGCATCGGCTTCGGTGAGAGCGAAAGCGGCAAGTCCGCCGTCAACGATGAACTTTCCGAAAAGCTCTTTCTGCTCCTGGGTTCCGAAAAGGTTGATGGGCTGATAAGCAAGTCCGCAAGCGCCGATAACGGTTGCAAAGCCGGTGTCCTGATAAGCGATTTCTTCAAGAACAAGGGAGTTTGTGACCTCGCCCATTCCGCCGCCGCCGATGGATTCGGGGAGTGTAATGCTGGTCAGACCCATTTCTGCGCACTTCTTAACAACGTCCATTGGAGTTTCGCTTTTTTCATCGCACTCTCTGATTTTGTCCCAAGGAAGTTCTTTGCGGATGAATTCGCGAGTCATGAGCTGGATGTCCTTCTGGTCAGGGGTTAAGCCGTAATCTTCTCTCATAATGATATCTCCTTTTTTTGTTGGATAATTCAATGAGAAAACGACGTGTCTCCAACGGCAATTATAGCGAGCTTTAGTTGCCGCATCGCGTTTTTTCATTGCTTATTGTGTTGGAATTCTTGTTTTGCATTGCCTTCCAAACAATGTTATAAACTTGACAATCCAAACTTGTCTTGATTATACAACAAACAATTTGCCTTTGCAATGGTTTTATTGAATTATTCTACTGTTTTTCCCCATAATTAAGTTTTCTAGGAAATACGTGCAAAAAACCCGATTTTTCCGCCATTGTTAACAATTTCTTGACACAAAGGTGAGGGCTGTGAGATTATAATACAAGCAGTCGAATTTTATCAAATCGCAACTCTAGGAGGGATTTTATGCCTTTTTGCACCGAATGCGGATTTAAGCTTCCGCCAAACGCGGTCTTTTGCCCCAATTGCGGCGCTGCGACAGCCTCGGAAAAATCCGAGAACGCCGCCGATAACACCATAATCGAGCCCAATCCCGCGCCAAAGGAAAGCGGCAGTTATTACGAAGCGCCCCCCGCTGAACACTCAAGCGCGACGGAGCTTGGCTATCCCCGTCCCGGCGAAAAGCCGCGCAAGCCCATGTCGGCGGGAAAAATCGTCCTTATCGTCCTTGCCGCCGCACTTACTCTGCTTATACTTTTCCTCGTCCTTTATTTTGCCTTTTTCAGCGTCAACAAAGCTTCGCCACCCCATATCAACGCCCCCTCACAGGTGGAGACACCGACCCCCACCTCCCCACCAAACGCCAATGTTGCCGGCAGCGGTGAGCTTGGTGATGGCGACTTTTTTGTCTCCGTTGTGGGTGCTCAGGAGTTTTCCGATTATGAGGGCAAGCCCGCAATCCGTATCTACTTTGACTTCACAAACAACTTTGATTTTGCAATCTCCGCTTGGGACGCGCTGGACTTTTCCGCCACTCAGGACGGAGCGCCCATCAAGCAAACCCACACTTGGGACGACAGCGACGTCTACTACAACTACTCATATAACATACGTCCCGGCGTTACAATCCGCTGCTGCTACGAGTTTTCCTTCAATCCTCGGGGCGGAACCATTGATTTTTCCTTGTTTGACCTTAAGGACGGCGAAAACAGCGGCAGCGTTAAGGCAAGCTATATTCCCGACAGCCTTCCCGGTGCGCCTCCCCCCTTCGAAATTGCCCCTGTCCCCAACCCTACTTGGACAGCAAAAAAAGGCGCGGCAGGCTACCTTGACGACCAATACTATGTAACCGTCACCGAGGGCGAGCTTATCACCACCTACGACGGCGACCCGGCAGTTCGCATCTACTACGAATTTACAAACGAGAGCAAGGCTGACATCTGCCTTAACGACGCCCTCACCGCCACCACCTATCAGGACGGAATTCAGCTCAATTTAGCCTATGCCCCCACGGACAGCGAAACCGACCTCAATTTCCTTAATCCCGTAAAGCCCGGCGAAAAAATTACCGCCTCCCGAGTTTTTGCCCTGCGGAACGAAAGCTCCCCCATTGAAGCCGAGCTTGAAAGCCGTGAAACCTACGGCTCCTTCGGACAAACCTACGCAATCAATTAGCTTTTCAAAAGCAAAAATTCACTGCCCCGCCATTTTTTGATGGCGGGGCAGTTTTTTAGCCCTTGTCCTTGGATTTAAAAATCAGGGATACAATCAAGCCAAAGAACACAGCGGCGGAAATTCCCGCGGCGGAGGCGGCAAATCCGCCTGTAAAGGCGCCCACAAGCCCCTTTTCGGCAACCGCCTCGCGGACGCCCTTTGCCAGCAGGTTTCCAAAGCCTGTGAGGGGAACCGTTGCCCCCGCGCCTGCCCAATCAGCCAAGGGCTGGTAAAGCCCCACAGCGCCCAAAATTACGCCCGCGACCACATAGGCACTCAAAATTCTTGCCGGGCTGAGCTTGGTTTTGTCCACCAAAAGCTGACCGATGGCGCAAAAAACTCCGCCCACCGCAAAGGCTTTAAGATATGTCAAAAAAATCTCCATTTAAGACCTCCAAGGCTAATTATCTGCCGGCATTTCAATTGCGACCGCGTGACAAATGCCCAAAATGCTCTCACCCTGAAGTGCCGTTGTGGGCGACATCAGCGCGCCTGTCGCCGCAAAAAGCAGTTTTTTTAATTCCCCGCTTTGCATTTTTGGGAGGAAATGCCCCGCCAGCAGTGAGGCACTGCAGCCACAGCCCGAGCCGCCGGCGTGGACGTCCTGCCTTTGTCGGTCAAAAATCAGCATTCCGCAATCCGTGCAGAGGGCGGAGAGGTCAAAGCCCTCAAAGGCGGCAAGCTCAAGCAAAATTTCGTGACCAATCAGCCCCAAATCCCCGGTGACAATTGCGTCGTAATAGTCGGGGCTTCTGCCCGTATCGGAAAAATGGGTGCAAAGGGTTTCCAAGGCGGCGGGCGCCATTGCAGCCCCCATGTTCGCCCCGTCGCAGATGCCCCCGTCAACGATTTTACCTGTGGTAATGTGGGTCACCCGAGGTCCCTTGCCCTCCGCCTTTAAAATCAGCGCGCCCGCCGCGGTTGCAGTCCATTGCGCCGTTGGCGTGCGCTGACCGCCATAGGTGAGAGGAAGGCGAAATTGCCGCTCCGCGGAGCAAAAATGGGAGCTTGTCATGGCGCAAACCGTGGAGGCAAAGCCTCCGTCAAGCGCCATCGCGGCAAGAGAAAGCCCCTCCGCCATGGTGGAGCAGGCGCCGTAAAGCCCGAAAAAAGGCGCTCCGCTGTCCTTAATCGCAAAGGCGGAGCCAACGCACTGGTTTAATAGGTCGCCGGAAAAAATATAATCAAGCTGAGCGGGTTCAACGCCCGCCTTTGAAATTCCCAAATCGAAGCACTTTTTAAGCATTGCGCTTTCGGCTGTCTCCCAGCTTTTTGTGCCGAAATAGGCGTCCTCGCTGATGAAGTCAAAGCATTTTCCAAGAGGCCCCTCCCCTTCCAGCTTTCCGCCCACGGCGGCGGAGGCAATAATGGAAGGCGGATTTTCAAGTCTGACAGTTTGGGAGCCGATGCGTTTTGAATTCATTGAAATTGCCTCCGTTTTTGAATTGTTCTTAGCTTTCCCAAAGTTTTTCAAATTATAA